>CANQEB010000001.1 GCA_947594085.1 uncultured Lachnospiraceae bacterium
ACCGATTACCTCGACGCCCTCTTTACGCCCGCGAGCATAGCAGGCTTCAGGTTCGTGAGCACCATGACCTTCTTGCCGACCATCTCCTCGGCCGTATAATGGGCCTTGATGCCGGACACGATCTGGCGCACCTGGCTACCGATCTTCACCTGAGAACAGAGCAGCTTGCGCGACTTCGGAACCTCCTCGCAGGCAATGATCTCGCCCACCTGGAACTGCAGCTTCGCGAAATCGTCGTAGGTGATCTCCGCCTTCGGCTCGAGATCGATCACGGACTCCGCCGCGCCATCCCCGGCATTTGTGCCTGTGCCTGTTTCTGTCTCCGATCCTGCTCCCGCGGTACCACAGCCGCATGCTTTGCCGTCCGCGCCCGCATTTCTTTGTCCGCCTGCGCCGACCCCCGAAATAGCCATGCCCGCTGCCGCGCCGCCTTTTGCGGCTTCTTCCGCCGCGTTCTGCTCAGCCTGCGCCTTCGCAATCTCCTCCGCCTTCGCCAGCACTTCCTTCAGGTCGAGACGTGCAAAAAGGATCTCCGGCTTCTCCGTCACCTTCGTGCCGGACTCGTACAGGCCGTACTGCGCCATCTCATCGAGCGAGCGCTTTCTCGCGTTCAGCTGCGCAAGGATCTTCGCGGATGTCTCCGGCATGAAGGGTTCCAGAAGCGCCGCGCCGATCGAGATGCACTCGGTCAGGTTGTAGAGCACGGTCGCGAGGCGGCCCTGCTTCGTCTCGTCCTTCGCAAGCGCCCACGGCATCGTCTCGTCGATGTATTTGTTGCAGCGCTTGAACAGCGTGAAGATCTCGGTGATCGCGTCCGCGACGCGCAGGTCGTCCATCTTTTTGCTCACGGTGCCCGGCACTGCCAACGCCAGCGCCTTCAGCTCCTCGTCCACCGGCTCCGCCGCGCTGCGGTTCTCCACCACGCCGCCGAAATATTTGTTCGTCATCGAGATCGTGCGGTTCACAAGGTTGCCCAGCGTATTCGCAAGGTCGGAATTCACACGCTCCACCATTAACTCCCAGGAGATCACGCCGTCATTGTCGAACGGCATCTCGTGAAGCACGAAGTAACGCACTGCGTCCACGCCGAACACGTCCACCAGATCGTCCGCGTAGAGCACGTTGCCCTTCGACTTGCTCATTTTGCCGTCGCCCTGCAGCAGCCACGGATGCCCGAACACCTGCTTCGGCAGCGGCAGCCCGAGCGCCATCAGGAAAATCGGCCAGTAGATCGTGTGGAAGCGGATGATATCCTTGCCAATCAGATGCAGATCGGCCGGCCAGTTCTTCTTAAACTGCTCCGTACTCTCCCCGTCGCAGTCGTAGCCGATGCCGGTGATGTAGTTCGAGAGCGCATCCAGCCAGACATAGACAACGTGCTTCTCGTCGAAGGTCACCGGGATGCCCCACTTGAACGAGGTGCGGGACACACAGAGATCCTGCAGGCCCGGAAGCAAGAAATTGTTCATCATCTCATTTTTGCGCGACACCGGCTGGATGAACTCCGGGTGCGTGTTGATATGCTCGATCAGACGGTCTGCGTACTTGCTCATCTTGAAGAAGTATGCCTCCTCCTTCGCCGGCTTCACCTCGCGCCCGCAGTCCGGGCACTTGCCGTCGACAAGCTGAGACTCGGTCCAGAAGGATTCGCACGGTGTACAATATAGACCCTCGTACGAGCTTTTGTAGATGTCGCCCTGATCATAAAATTTCTTGAACATTTTCTGGATCTGACGCTCGTGATCCGCATCGGTCGTGCGGATAAACTTATCATAGGATGTGTTCATCAGATCCCAGATACGGCGGATCTCCCCAGACACATTGTCCACAAACTCCTTCGGCGTGACGCCCGCCTCGGCTGCCTTCAGCTCGATCTTTTGGCCATGCTCATCGGTGCCGGTCTGAAAAAACACGTCGTAGCCCTGCGCCCTGCGGAAGCGCGCGATGCTGTCCGCCAGCACAATCTCGTAAGTGTTGCCGATGTGCGGCTTGCCTGACGTGTAGGCGATCGCCGTCGTCATGTAATATTTCGGTTTGCTCATTTTTCTCTTCCTCTCACCACTGAAAAATTCTCTGTGGCATCCCTGCGCGCTTACTCTTTTCGTCATTGGGTTTTTCTGGTCTTTAAGTTACCACACCTGCATTTTTCTGTCAAGCTGGACTACCTGAATTTTAACGTGAACACACTGTTTTTTATTTAAGAGCTGCCGGGCATGTTCCCGTCCCATCCATCATAAACTTGTTTTAAGAGAATGTCCCGGAGCATATTTTCCATGTTCAATCAGCAATCTACACCATTTTCCCATACAAGGCGGCTACCAGAGAAAGAGGACGCCCGCAGCGTGCGGCAGGCTTCATCGGCTGCCCGCACAGGACGAACGGCGGAGCAGAACGCCGCGGCAGAGAAAACCGGACAGTTCACCGGAAAACTTTCACGCTTCCTCATCCCAGCGCTGGCGGCAGTCCTGTTCATCCTGCTTGCCAGAATCTGCTACGTTCACTCCTTCCCGGCGTTCCTGTTCTCAGAAGACCGGAAATTTGAGCGCTTTACCGACAAAGTGTTTCGCGAGGAAATGGACAGCAACACGTTGAACCGACATTATATGGTTTCCGACCCCTCGAATTACAAGCTTGACACAAAGCACGTAACACTCGGAAACGCAAGCCTCGGCGCGCGAAAAAAGGCGCTCGCGTCGGTTGAAAACTACCTGAACACGCTGGAAACCTTCGACCGCGAAAAGCTCTCCGAAAAGCACAAGCTCACCTATGATCTTTTCCGGGACTGCCTGAAGACTGAGCTTGAGGGCACCGCATGGCTGCTCTACGATGAGCCGCTCGGACCTACCCTCGGCATACAGGCGCAACTCCCGGTACTGCTCGCAGAATACACGTTCCGGACCAAACGTGATATTGAGGATTACTTGACTCTCCTGTCACAGATTCCGGACTACTTTTCTTCTATTTTAGCCTTTGAAAAGGCAAAGTCGGAAGAAGGCCTGTTCATGAGCAGCGAATGTGCGCTCGAAGTGGTACGGCAGTGCGAAGAATTTATCGCAGAACCGGATTCCAATTATCTGATCAGTATTTTTGATGAAAAAATTGATGCCGTAAAGAATCTGACTACAGACGAAAAGATTGCCTACAAGAGCCGCAACAAATCCATCCTGACCGGATATGTGATTCCCGCCTATGAGACCATGATTCATGCGCTCGAAAGCTTCTCCGGAAGCGGAACGAACACGCAGGGACTCTACTATTATCCCGACGGAAAGGCGTATTATCGCTGGCTTGTCAAAAGCACAGTCGGCGACGATCGCTCCATCGAGGAGATCGAGGAAGCGGTCAAAGTACAGATGGTGAAAGATTTCACGGCGATCCAGGAGCTGATGAAACGTTCCGAAGCTGCCGGGGGCAATGCCGAAGAAGCCGGAAGCGCATCAGACCCGGCTGCGATGCTCGATGAGCTTCGGGAAAAAATCACCGCGGATTTCCCGCTCCTCCCGAATGTGTCCTGCAAAGTCAAGTACGTGCACAAATCCCTGCAGGATTATTTAAGCCCTGCTTTTTATCTGTCGCCCACGATCGACGACTACACAGACAATGTCATATACATCAATCCGGCGAGCAATTACAACGATCTCGAACTTTTCACAACACTCGCACACGAAGGTTATCCGGGGCACCTGTACCAGTCCGTGTATTTCAATGCACAAAAGCCGGACCTTCTGCGCAACCTGCTCGATGTCGGCGGCTACACGGAGGGCTGGGCTACCTACGTCGAGATGTACGCCTACTCCCTCTGGGAGGATGACCCCGTACAGGCAGCGCTATCCCAGCGAAACCGTTCCTTCACCCTGGGACTCGCTTCCCTGCTCGATATCGGTATCCATTATCGCGGTTACTCCCTTAGCCAGGTGACTACTTTTCTGGAGCAGCTTGGATTCGGAAGCAGCACTGCAAAATCCCTGTATCGCACGATCCTGGAGGCCCCTGCCAACTATCTGCAATACTATGTGGGCTACCTGAATTTCTGTGCGCTGCGCGATGAAATGAAACAGACGCTGGGGGATCAATTTTCTCTGCGCGAGTTCCATCGGCTGATATTGGAGAACGGCCCCGCACCATTTTATATTCTGCGTGAACGGATATCGGGCACTGCAAACACCGCGACTGCTTCCAACGGAGAGCAATAGGCGACCTGCGCCATAGTCATACATCGTTTATTTTCAGAACTACAGTCCCAAAGGAGACCCATATGCGATTTATTCTTTATGTGTCCCAGTTCATCATTCCATTCTTGATTTTTTATATCATTGGATATGGATTGCTCACAAAGGTACCTGTTTATGACAGCTTCGTCCGCGGCGCACGCGAAGGCCTGGAAACCGTTGTGAAAATCGTGCCGACACTGATTGGCCTGATGCTGGCCGCAGGTATACTTCGCGCATCCGGCTTTCTGGATTTCCTGGCTTCCCTGCTCGAACAGACAGCCACAGAAAGTCCATTCCCCGCTGCGCTCATTCCGCTTGCATTGCTCCGCATGTTTTCCTCCAGCGCGGCGACCGGACTTCTGCTGGATGTGTACAAAGAGTACGGGACCGACTCATCCATCGGTCTGATCGCCTCTCTGATGATGTGCTGTACCGAGACAATCTTTTACACGATGAGCCTCTATTTCATGACTGCCGGCATCAAAAAAACGCGCCACACACTTGGTGGCGCGTTGCTCTCTACACTTGCAGGAATCATCGCCTGCATCGTACTTGCCGAGGCTATGACATGAGTCCCTGGGCTCCGCCTTTGATCCCTTTGATTCTGCCGATGGCATTTAGAACAGGACTGTTTTCTGGATCTGATGCGAAATATAATACCCGCCAGACCCATAGACGCCGGGATACCATCCTGCATACTGAGCCTCAGGATCATAGTATGCCCCGCCTATCTTGACCCATGCGTGACGTGTCATTCCATCCGCGGCTCCGTCCCTGCTTCCGCTCACTCTCCCGCAGATGACATAAGGAGAATAGCCGATCTCCTTCGCGAGTGCTGCAAAGGCACAAGCAAAGCTGTAACAATTGCCCCAGCGGTTGTCGAACATATGAAGCGCCGTCTCTCTCTGCCACCCGCTCTTATTCAGATCCGGATATCTCGAACCGTAGCTGAAATTGCCACCCACTACATAATTCCAGCATGCCCGGAGCTTCTGATCCATGGACATTCCACTGTTTGTTATGGATGCAACAATATTCATCGTTTTTATTTTCAGGCGTGTATCAACTGTATTCTCCGCCGCGCCCGTCTCGGAAAACTTAACTCCTCCATACCATCTGTTCTGATAGAGCAGACCCGTATTCGTGTCCGCATAGTAAAGTTTGCCGTCTATGATGCGCCAGCCCGTGATCGCGCGCCCATACTGATCGACATAGTACTTTCTGACCCCGACCGTCACGATACGTGTACTCTTTCCTCTCTCCAGCCGTCCCTTCCTGTCGAACACAAATATTCTTCCACTAATTTCCCCGCTGTAGGTCTGTGCTTTTCCATCAATTCCAAAATAGTAATAATAACCGTCAATGATTTTCCAGGATTGTTTCAGTTTCTTTCCGTCCTTTTGGTAGAAATAATAACTACCGTCTATCTCCACCAGGCCCCGCTTTTTGACCTTATCCTTCGGCTTTGTCTCCTCCTGGGGATCTTCCGACTCCACATCCCCCTCTTCCGTATCTTCTGGCTCCGTCTCAGGCGTAGTCTCTGTTTCCGGCGTAGTCTCCGTCTCGGACCCTGACGAATCTTGTCGAGCCGTGGCATTTACGCCAACTACCGTCACATTTCCCCTGGTGTCGGTAAATAGCTGTACCATAAAACCAGGATAATACCATACGCTGTCTTTTCCTGCTCCGTAACAGCTATCCGGAAATTCCTCCCGTTCAATCGGATCGCCTATCCGTTTCTCAATCAAGCCAATCAGTGTCTCTGCATTCTGCCCCGTTCTCGCTGCAATGCGCAGCCGGCTCGTGGCAAGAGGCTTAAACACACCATTTTTGAGATTGAACAGATAAAAATCCTTCCCTATCAAATAAATGCCCTTTACCATACGGCCCTTGTTGTCAAACCCGTAATACTTTCCCTTGATCTTATAAATTCTCGGGATAACGATACCGCCCAGCTTCTTCCCGGTGATCGCCGCTCCCGTCTTGTCAAAATAGTATTGGTACTCTGTCGTTCCCTTGACAACGGTCTCCCATTTTTTCTTGACCTTCTTGCCTTTTTTGTAGAAATAATATTTTCCTTTCTCTTTCTTTAGCCCTTCTTTTTGTGCCGCCTTTGCCGCAATCGGCCCGATCCCGGACACCGGCACAGCCTGCGCTATACTAAAACACAACAACAGCAACAGCAATACTCTTCTCAGGTTTTTCATCTCATTATCTCCTGTCACACTTTTTTCTTTGCGCTTCATTCTATCACAGTTTTCTTTTTTCGCCAACCTAATTTTAAATGCAGAAAATTCACTTGCAAATTATCAATTGCGGTATTAATGTATTTGTGATAAGATGTTCGCGAGAGTCAGACAATTGATCAAGCAGGTGGAGGAATTTCTTATGAAAAAAGTAGCGATCACCACAGACAGCAACAGCGGTATTACACGGGCATTGGGGGAGGAGCTCGGCATCTATGTTCTGCCCATGCCATTTTATATCAACGATAAATTGTACTATGAGGATATCACTCTTTCGCAGGAGGAATTCTATGAGCATCTGAAGAATAACTCCAATATTTCTACCTCTATGCCCTCGCTCACCGATGTAACAGAGCTCTGGGACAAACTTCTGAAAGATTATGATGAGATCGTACACATCCCCATGTCAAGCGGCCTGAGCGGATCCTGCAATGCCGCGCAGGCACTCGCCCAGGACTACGAGGGAAAAGTCTTTGTCGTAGACAACCGCCGCATCTCCATCACCCAAAAGCAATGCTCCATAGATGCAAAAGCGCTCGCGGATGCCGGGTGGGGCGGCGCGGAGATCGCAAAATATTTGGAAGACACAGCCGCGGATTCTAGTATCTATATCACCTTAAACACTCTGTACTATCTCAAAAAGGGCGGCCGTATCACACCGGCAGCAGCGGCGCTTGGCACCCTTCTTCGCCTGAAACCAGTTCTTCAGATTCAGGGCGATAAACTGGACGCCTACGCAAAAAGCCGCACCATGAAGGCGGCAAGGGCCACTATGCTCGAAGCGATCCACAAAGATATCACAGAGCGCTTCCACTCACCTGCTGACGCCTCCGAATTCAATGTCATGCTGGCCTATTCGGGGACCGATCTGACCGAAGTCAATTCCTGGAAAGAGGAAGTCCTGACCCACTATCCGAACCAGGCTCCGATCTTGTGTGATCCGTTATCGCTGAGCGTATCCTGTCACATCGGTGACGGGTCGATTGCCATTGCAATCGCAAAGAAGCTCCCGGAGGAGCTTCTTCACAAATATCAATAATTCATTTTTTAAAATTCAACTCTGCTCTGCTCAACATGGCCAATATTGTAGGACGTACTTCCGTATACCCCGGTCATCCACTGCTTGAAATCGGCCTCCGGATCATAGTACTTGTCGTCTATTATCACCCAGGCATGCGGTGTCATGCCATCGCCAACGTTGTCCCTCGGATTACCGTTGCTGGTTACTCGTCCTACGACTACATACGGTTTATATCCGATTTCTTTTGCCAAGGCTGCAAACGCACACGCAAACCCGAAGCAGTTGCCTACTCTGCGGTTGAACATCTCCAACGCCTCGTGCCTCTGCCAGCCTGTCTGTGTCATATCCGGGTTTCGCGTATAATACGAAAAATGTTGATTGTTCGTTCCGTTGGCCACTACATAGTCCCAGCATGCTTTTAGCTTCTGTTCTTTTGTCATATTGGTGCTCGTGATGCTGGCAATAATCTCCATTGTCGTAATCTTCAGATTAGCAGCGTCTGTATTTGTCGCTTTTCCTGTATTGTCAAACGTAATCCCGTCGGCTGTCGTCTTGTTTCGCTTCAGCACGCCCTTTTTGTTCGCGTAATAAAGCGCTCTGTTGATTACAAGCCAGCCAGTGTACGGCTGTCCATTGGCGTTCACATAGTACAACTTGTTTCCCACCGCTTTGAAATCGCTTTTTGTACCTTTCGCCAGTCTACCCTTCCGGTCGAACAGGAAGAGAATGCCGTTGATCTTCTTGCTGTACGTCTGCGCGCTTCCATCTTCGGTAAAATAGTACCGGTTGCCATCTATGGTCTTCCATCTGTTCTTAAGCGTTTCGCCCTTCTTGTTGTAGAAATAATATTTTCCGTCAACAAGCTTCAGGCCAGTCTGGATTTGAGGCTGTGGCTCCTCAGTCTCATCGGTGGGATCCTCGGTCTCCCCCGCGGGATCCTCCGTTTCGGTCGTCTCTTCCGCAGCAGGATCGATCCCGGACATCTGCATCGCCGTCGCCACCACGTTCACAACTGTCTTCTGCTTCGTCGTCCTGCTCTTAAATCCCTGTACATCAAAGCCCGGATAAGAACAGATCACATCTGTTCCGTCACCATAGCAGCTGTCCAAGCCGCTCTGCTTCTTCAGCAAAACAACGCCCTGCCTCTTGATGAGCTTTGTCAAATCAGAAAACTTGGCTCCTTCTTTCGCCGCATTGCGCAGCGCCAGAGTCAGCGCTGTATCCAAGACACCAGTATCCGTTCTAAACGCATAAAAAATCTGATCTTTGACATAAATTCCTCTGAGCATGCGGCCAAACTGGTCAAACCCGTAATATTGCCCCTTGATTTTCTTGATGGCCGGCTTCATAATTCCGCCTGAGACTTTACCCTTATACGCGGCTCCATTTGAGCCAAAATAATACCTGTACCTGACAGTCTCCCCACCGACCACAGCATTGACTGTTTTCCATTTGTTCCTGACCCTGTTTCCGACCTTGGAATAGAAATAGTACTTATTTCCTTCCTTGTACAGTCCCGTCTTCACGGCAGCCTCAGCCACAATCGCTCCGTCAAACGGAAGCACCGGAACCTGCACCATGGCAAGGCAGAGCACCAGCGCCAGGATTCTCCTCCATTTTTTCACGACAGTCACCCCTCTCTGCAAAATCAATTTCCTGTAGACACTTTACAAACCTATTGCCTTATCGTCTTCAAAACTATCTTAATTATACTCTTGATCAGATCTCCACATTCACGTATTTGGCCGATTTGTAATACTTCCTGGCACCGACCATCTTGGTGCGCTTCTGCATATACCAGTCAAGACTATTTGGTCTTATCGGCGTGCTGATTCCGTTCGGATGATTGACATTGTGTGCTCCGATCGGATCAAACAGATACCATGTTCCGCCTATTTCAATCTCAGCCCAGGCATGCTGCTGCCAGTTGCTTCCCTTAAACAGACGTGCCTCGCCCCAGCCAACCCGAACCGGATAGCCTGTGACGCGCTTCGCCAAAAATGCAAAAGCCGCAGCATAGTGGAAACAGCTTCCCTGCTTCTGGGTAAGCATGGTCTCCGCGCAATCGTACTCCCAGCCCTTTGCCCCGGTAAATTGATAGCGCATATACCCAAACTCGCTCACATAGTCAAACAACAATTTCAAAGCGGTCTTCTCGTCCGTATCCGCTGTGATCTTGAGCTTCTTGATCGCCTTGTCCATCGCCTTGACCAGCTTCTTGCTGATCGGCTTCGTCTTCTTCGGCTGAAGAACTCCTTTGGAGTTGAAGAAATAAGACTTGTTCTTAACCGTATACCAACCGGTCTTGTACTTTCCGTCTTCCCCGTAGTAATATTTTTTAGAGCCCTTTGTAACCCAGCCCTTTTGTACCTGAGAAGCTGCTGATACCTCCATTGTATTCACGTCACCCAAAACCGGTCCCAGGCAGACGCACAGCAAAAGCATTGCCAGCACGGCCTTCTTCGCAAAATGTTTCATTTTCATTTCCCCTTTATTACATATTTGTAATAATTATACCACGTTCTTCTACAAATGCAAGAAAAAAAGGCAAATCATGTCCCTGTAAAACTTTTACAGCAAGAAGCGCCTTGCTTAAAGCTCATATGAGATCTCCACCGGTGCATGACCCGTCAGCTCCCGGCTCCTCTCATCCGGCTGGCTACAGCCCACGTAGAACACAAATTTCCGGCCATCCACCCTGCGGCAGCCCGACTCATCCACAACGGTAAATGCCTGCCCTGGGATCTCCAGCACAATGTTCTTCGTCTCTCCCGCCTCCACACGGACACGCTGGAACGCACAAAGGGATGGATTCCGTGGAGCGAACTCTGAGTCGCGACATTTGACATACAACTGAACCACATCCTCGGTCGGGATGTCGCCCGCATTCTCTATGATGATATCCACGCAAACCGATTGCGGTGCGCAGGCTTCCCCCGCGCTGCCTGCCTCGTTGCTCTGGGGTCCTGCCTCACCACAGCTTGACGCGCACGCTGATTTATCCCCCGCATCTTCCACACCGCTCTGCGCCCTGGCCATGCTGCCAGAGACAATCTTCGCGTCCTTCACATACACGTCTCCGTAGGTTAGGCCGTAGCCGAACGGATATTGCGCTTTCCCGGTCATGTAGCGGTAAGTCCTTCCCTGCATCGCATAATCCTCGAAATCCGGCAGCTCATCAAGCGACTCGTAGAATGTGACCGGAAGCTTACCAGACGGAGAGACGTCGCCGAACAAAAGCTCAGCCACGGCATTTCCCCCCTGCGCACCCGGATACCAGACCTGCATAACTGCATTAAAATGCTCCGACGCATAGCCCAGATCCACGTCGCTGCCCGTCATCACGCAGAGCACGGTCGGCGTTCCCGTCGAGGCCACCGCCTCCATCAAATCACGCTGCACCTTGGGAAGCAGAAGATCCGGCTTGTCTCCGGACGCATAGCTGTTGCCGGTGTCGCCCTCTTCCCCTTCTAGCGTCTCATCCAGACCGACGCACAGGATTACCACATCGCTGTGCGCGGCGACAATCTTCGCCTCGGAGATACGGTCTCCAGCGAAAGCCAGATTCTCCGTGCGGTCTTTGAAGAGCTCGCAGCCTGGCGTCGTCAGCACACGCACATCGTCACCGAGATAATCCTGCAGTCCCTCCTGTACCGTCACATAGCGGGACGCCGTACCGTGGTAATTGCCCACCAGCGCTGCGCGACTGTCCGCGTTCGGCCCGATGATACCCACGGTCTTCAGTTTGTCTTTCCTCAGCGGCAGGATGCCGTCATTTTTCAACAGTACAACACTCTCGAGCGCAGCCTTCTTCGCCAGAGCCAGATGCTCCTTCGACTCGACCTCCGTGTAGGGAATCGCGTCGTACTCGCTGCCGTCGAACAGCCCGAGCAGATAGCGCGTCGTAAATAAACGCACGGCAGATTCGGTGATCGTCTCCTCCGTGACGAGACCGCTCTGATATGCATTCAGGATATGAAGATATGTATTTCCGCAGTTCAGGTCGCAGCCGTTGTTGATCGCCAACGCCGCAGACTCCTTCGCCGATGAGGTCACCATATGGTGCTCGTGGAAATCACGGATCGCCCAGCAGTCCGAGACAAAGTGCCCCTCGAATCCCCACTCGCCGCGCAGCTTCTTCTGCAGCGACGGGCTTCCGCAGCAGGGCTCGCCGTTCGTGCGGTTGTACGCGCCCATCACGGCCTCCACACCGGCCTCCTCCACGAGCGCCTGAAACGCCGGCAGATAGGTCTCTCCCATATCCTTTTGCGTCGCCTTCGCGTCGAACTCGTGGCGAACACCCTCGGGCCCTGAGTGCACGGCAAAATGCTTCGCGCACGCGGCTGCTTTCATCGTCTCCCCGTCCCCCTGGAGCCCCCTCACGAAGGCTACGCCGAGACGGCTCGTCAGGTACGGATCCTCCCCGTAGGTCTCGTGGCCACGCCCCCAGCGAGGATCGCGGAAAATATTGACGTTCGGAGACCAAAAAGTCAGACCCTTGTAGATGTCGCGGTCCTCCTGCTCGGAATATGCATTGTATTTGGCACGCCCTTCCGTTGCGATCACATCCGCAATCTCGCCCGCAAGCTCTACATCGAACGTCGCACCAACGCCGATTGCCTGCGGAAAGACCGTCGCCTGACCGGCTCTCGCCACGCCGTGCAGCCCTTCATTCCACCAATTGTACGCGGGAACGCCGAGCCTCCGTATCGCTGGCGCATCGTACTTCAGTTGGCTTACCTTCTCTTCCAGTGTCATCTGTGCGACAAGCGCCTCTGCCCTTTTTCTCGCTTCTTCTCTCTTCATATTCGTCTCCTTGTCATAATTATATTTTTCCTTGAGCCATGCCTAATCCCGTATAATTTCTCAATTTACTATAGCAGAATTCGATTGTCATTTCTTTTAAATTCTTGCTATATATGCTCTAAATCATTGCTTTACTATTTTACAGAAATTCTGATTATATTGCAGGATTCCCCGTTGCTTTTTCGCACTATTGATTATAAAATAAATCCAACTATAGCACACGCCCGACAAATCATCAATGCCGGACGAACAATTCTTTGCAGGGAGGATTTTACTTATGCGAAAATTTGATGGATTTCAGCGGGGCGTCAACCTGGGTGGGTGGATCTCTCAGTGCGTCAGCCGCGAAAAAGCGCATTTTGACACATTTATCACGAAAAAAGATATTGAGCAGATCGCCGGATGGGGCCTCGATCATGTGCGCCTCCCGATCGATTACGATATCGTTATGACCGAGGATGACCAGTTCATCGAGGACGGATTCCTCCTCATCGACAAATGCATCTCATGGTGCCGGGAGTGCGGCCTGAACATCATCCTCGATCTGCATAAGGCAAAGGGCTATATGTTCGACACGGAAGCAGTCCCGGATCCGGATGCGTTCTTCCACAGCAGAGAGCTGCAGGATAGCTTTATCCACCTGTGGAAAGAACTCGCCCGCCGTTACGGCAAAGATTCCGACATCGCCGCGTTCGAAATTCTCAACGAGATCGTCAACCCTACTATGGGCGAGATCTGGAATGGCATCGCCCGCCGCGCGATCGAGACGATCCGCGATCTTGCGCCGGATGTATACATTTTGATTGGCGGCGTCTGCTACAACAGTGTCGCGAGCATCCCGGACCTGGGCGCGCCTTACGACGATCATATCGTCTACAATTTTCACTGTTACGCACCTCTGATGTTCACACACCAGGGCGCTTACTGGGTGAAGGACATGCCGCTCGATTTTCGCACTGGCTATCCACAGACGGCCGCTGAATTCCGCCGCATCGGAGAGCGCATTGAGCAGGCTCGCGTGGATGCGGTCTGTGAAGACTTCATCGCCCCGGAGGACTCTGGCGCGATCCTCTTCGAGAAGATGTTCGCGGTCGCAGTCGAGTACGCCGCCAAGATGAACGTTCCTCTCTACTGCGGCGAGTACGGTGTAATCGACCTGGCGCCTCTGCCGGATACCGTGCGCTGGTTCGACGACATCCATTCTGTGTTCGAGAAATTCGGCATCGGCCGGGCGCTCTGGAACTACAAAAACAAGGACTTTGGACTTGTGGACGAGCACTACGCGCCGGTGCGGGACGAGCTGGTGAAGAGACTGTAGATGCGATATCAGGCGCATATTTTTCCGCGAAAGAGCTTTGCAGCCAGATCGCATGAGCAACATCATAAGCAGAAGCGCAGACTCATAGCATGAGCAGGCCCGTTCGGGGATTTATCCGGGCGGTCCTGATTTTTTTGCTCATTTTTGAAATTTGCTATATCAAATCAATATATTTTTCTTGACTTTTATTTTTTAAGTCGTATAATATATGTGATAGTTGTTTTGTGGTGTTTTCTATTGCGCTTCATTCGTAAATCAACTTCTCTGTTTCATTTCCGGAAGCTGATAATCCTGCATATTTTGCACCCATTCCCATAAGTTCACCCATCTCCGATTCCAGCACTGATCCTCCAAACAATCCGCAAAAATCTCCATAAATGTCTTGTGTTTTTGAGGCAAAAAGAGTAGAATAGATGGAACAGAAGGAACGAAAATCACCGCAAAGCACTATGCATTTCATATTCTCTTGTAAGGTGGTGATTTTCAATGGGCAAAAAGGATATTGCTACAAAAGAGTACATGCGGGATCGCAATACCTTCGCGGACGCGTTCAACTATCTGCTCTACGGCGGCAGATCCGTGATCGATCCGGGTGCGCTTCGTTCGCTTGACACGACGATTACCGGCATTCCTTACGGCAAAGAAGGTACGGACGCGCCGGTACAGAAGTTCCGCGACGAACTGAAGGGGCTCACCCTGATGGAAGACAGTTCGGCGATCTACCTGCTGCTCGGCATCGAGAACCAGAGCGACATAAATTATGCAATGCCTGTAAAGGATATGGTCTACGACGCCTTACAGTATGCCGCACAAGTTGAGCAGACCGCCAAGGCACACCGGGAAGCAGCAAAGACTTCCGGCGCAAAGCCAGAACCCCAAACGGGCATGTCCGGTAAAGCAGGCACACTCGGTAGTATGAATCATCCGCCCAAAATCGGTGTTTCCAGCGGTGAATATCTGACTGGCTTCTATAAGGGCGACCACCTGATCCCCGTGATAACGCTCGTCGTGTTCTTCTCAGCAGAAGCATGGGACGGTCCCAGATCCATCCACGACATGTTCTCCGTGACAGATCCGGAAATCCTCTCATTCGTCCCAGACTACCGGATCAACCTGATCGCGCCCGGCGAAATGAGTGATACGGAGCTCGACAAGTTCACGACCAGCCTGCGTGAAGTTCTTCTGTTCATTAAATATTCCAAAGATAAAAACCGGCTCCGTACACTCGTCTCCGAGGATCAACGTTTCCAGTCGGTAGAAAAAAACGCTGCGAAAGTAATGAACGCAGTAACACAGTCAAACCTGATATTTTACAATGAGGAAAAGGAGGCATCCGACGTGTGCAAAGCAATTGACGACATGAGAGCCGAAGCCTGGGAAGAGGGCAAAGCCGAGGGTAGAACTGAGGGCAAGGCCGAAAGTATACTAGAATTTCTGGGTTGTCTACCCGGCATTCTCCCGGAAGCTACGCGAACTTCCATCCTGGCGGAGCATGACATGAATGTGCTCAGCAAATATCTGCGACTCGCTGCCGCATCATCTTCTGTGGATGATTTCTGCAACCAAATCGCAGGAGCAACATCATAAGCAGGAGCGCAGGCTTATAGCATGAGCAGGCCCGTTCGGGGATTCACCCGGGCGGGCCTGATTCTTTCAGACCACCATCAACTATTACCAGCATACATCCAGTGCACGCCGAATCACCTGATCCATATTATAATATCTGTATTCCCCCAGCCTGCCGCCGAAGATCACACGGGATTCACTCGCGGCAAGAGCCCGATATTTTTCATATAGATCCTGATTGCGTTCATCATTCACCGGATAATACGGCTCCACACCAGCCTTCCATTCGCAGGAATATTCTCTTGTAATCACTGTCTTTCCCAGATTCCCCACACCGAACTCAAAATGTTTGTGCTCTATGACCCGAGTGAAAGGCGTCTCTACATCCGTGAAATTCATCCCGGCTACACCCTGATAATTTCCGCAGTTCAAAACCTCTGTCTCAAAACGAAGACTGCGATACTCCAAGGGGCCATATTGATAATTGTAATAGGCATCAATGGGTCCGGTATATACCACCTTTTCGGCTAAACCATCCAACTCAGTCCTGTGCTCCAGATAATTGCAGTTCAGCCGCACCTCGGTTCCGTCCAGCATTTTCTCTATCATTCGTGTATATCCGCCGACAGGAATCCCTTGATAAGGGTCGTCAAAATAATTATTATCATACCGCATACGCACCGGAAGTCTGCGGATAATAAAGGCCGGCAGCTGATCGCACGGTCTCCCCCACTGCTTCTGCGTATAGCCTTTCACCAGCTTTTCATAAACATCCCGTCCAATTAGCCGAATCGCTTGTTCCTCCAAATTGTGAGGTTCTCCGGTGAATTCCTCACGCTGTGCCTCCAGAATTTTCAGCGCCTCTTCCGGTGTGTTCACGCCCCACATCTGGTGAAACGTATTCATATTGAATGGAAGATTGTACAGCTCCCCTTTATAATTTGCCACAGGTTCATACCGAAAATGATTGAAATCGGCAAACCGCTGCACATACTGCCAGACCTCCGCATCCGCCGTGTGAAAAATATGCGGCCCATACACATGAACCTGAATGCCTTCCATTTCCTGCGTATAGAGATTTCCGGCAATATGCGCCCGTCGGTCAATCACCAGACACCTCCGGCCTGCCTTCGTCATCCGCTCGGCAAACACAGCTCCGAACAGTCCGGCGCCAACGATCAGATAATCATATGTTTTCATCGCATGCCCCGCCTCTCTTTGTCTACTCCATCCCAGATTGACTCAATACCTTGCGTTTTGGTGCCACTGCCACGCATGGCTCACAATCGTGTCAATATCCTCATACACCGGATTCCAGCCAAGCACCCCTCTGGCCTTTTCACAACTTCCTACCAGCTTCGCCGGATCACCCGGCCGCCGCCCGACCATTGTCACCTTGAAATCTCTTCCAGTGATCCGCTTGGCCGAATCGATCACCTCCAGAACCGAAACACCCCTGGCATTTCCCAGATTGAAGCAATCGCTACCCAACCCTTTCTCCAGACGACGCAGCGCAAGCATATGCGCGGTCGCGAGATCGTATACATGAATATAATCCCGAATGCAGCTCCCGTCCGGCGTGTCATAATCACAGCCAAATACCCTGATATCCTCCCGCTTTCCGTTGGCTGCGTCCAGTACCAGAGGAATCAGGTGCGTCTCCGGCGTATGGCTCTCACCAACCTCGCCATCCGGATCCGCTCCCGCCGCGTTGAAATACCGCAGCACCACAAATTGCAAGCCATAGGCTGCCCCGTAATCCCTCAGGATCCGCTCCACCATCAGCTTACTTGCTCCATACGGATTGACCGGACGCTGAGGCATGTCCTCAGTAATCGGCACGCGCTCCGGCTCCCCATAGGTCGCGCATGTAGAAGAGAAAATAAACTTATCACAGTCATGCTCCCTCATCACCCTGAGCAGATTGAGCGTATTTGACACATTGTTAAAATAATATTTTTCAGGGTCTGTCACGCTCTCCCCCACGTATGCGTACGCCGCAAAATGCAGCACAGCGTCGATCCGGTACTTACGAAACACATTTTCCAGCTCCGCAATATTTCGCAGATCGCCCTGCTCGAAGCTGCCCCACCGGACCGCCTCCCTGTGTCCGTAGACCAGGTTGTCAAAAACCACTGTCTCATAGCCGTTTCGGCTGAGCAGTTTATTCACATGGGAACCGATGTAACCGGCTCCGCCACAGATCAGAATCGCCATAGTATATCTCCTGCCAGACAGATAATTTTTAATTACAACGTGAAGCTCCAGCAAATACATAATTCTCGTGATATTCTTTTGTCCGCCTTCATCACGTGGTATTTCGTCTGATCAAAGCTTCAACTCATCCATAAACGCACGCTTATTCTCCTGCGGCGCAATCGTCGGGCGGCCAAGATCTGCGCGCGATCCAATCGCACATTTCACTTCAATGAAGCTCAATTCGTTCCGTCTTTTCGCTTCCAGCAACGCCTTATCCAGCGATACAATATCCTCCACGCAAATCACGTTCGGATAGCCGCAGCCCTGTACAATCTTCACCAGATCAATTTCCTCGGCAACGGTCGGCATACCTCCCACCGATTCATGCGCTCCGTTATTGATGACTATGTGAATCAGATTCCCGGGCTTGTTCGCCCCGATCACCGCCATCGCACCCATGTGCATCAACACGGCTCCATCTCCGTCAATGACCCAGACTTTTTTCTCCGGCTTCTGCAGTGCAATGCCAAGGGCGATCGAAGAGCTGTGTCCCATCGAACCCACCGTCAGAAAATCCGTCCCATGCGGCTGTCTGTCCGCCTCCCGTATCTCAAAAAACTCCCGGCTCGCCTTGCCCGTAGTGGAGACAATCAAATCCTCCTCTGCCACCGCTGCAATATGCCGAATGACGTCCTCCCGCAGCATGATGTTCCCATTTTTATATTCCGCTTTCTTCTCATATTCCAACGCGCCCTTACATACAACAAGCGCAGTTTGCTTTCCCTCTGCCCACAGCGGTCGGAAAGAAGCCAGCGCCCGTTCCAGTTCCTCCGCCGTCGTCTCCCTCCTGATCACAAAAGAAGAAATATTCATATCCTCCAGAAGCTTCAACGTCACCTTCCCCTGAAAAATGTGCTGCGGCTCATCGTGTACTCCCGGTTCGCCTCGCCACCCAATAATAAAAAGGCAAGGAATCCCGTACACCTCCTCATTCATCAGGGACGCCAACGGATTGATGATGTTTCCTTCTCCGGAATTCTGCAGATATACGACCGGGACTTTGCCCGTAGCCAAATGATATCCGGCCGCCAGGGCCACGGCATTACCCTCGTTTGCCGCTATGATATGATGTCGCGCATCCGCCCCATATGTGTCCATCAGGTAATCGCACAGCGGACGTAGCTGAGAATCCGGCACGCCGGTGAAAAAATCGAAATCTTTCAAAAAATCGAGTCGCATGTTTCGTCCCTTCCATCTTTCAGAATACGCTGATACAAGTTCATTATTGTATTCTCATCCAGCTTTACTGGATTGTTGCCCAGCCTTGCTGGATCTACCGATTTTGTCAACGTCTCTAATACTTTCTGTCGCTGATGTTCCGTCGGTTTGTCTATCCCGAATTCCCGCAGCAGCATGCGGAACCGCTCAATCGCCCTCTGGGAGTCCCCGCCGCCCATAGTGCGAGCGATATCAACCAGCACTCTCCGAACGTATTCCACGCCCCGCGAATCAATGCACTGCTCCAGATGTGTGCTCATATAATCCCACACCTCCGGCAGGCAGAGCGCCACCGCGTGTCCGTGAGGCAAACGGTATAAAGACGTCAGCTTATAGCTCATCGCATGAGGCGCAGTCGTCTGCGTGATATTGATCGCTCGCCCCGAATAGTTGGCTGCCTGCAATATTTTTTTTGCGGCCTCCCGGCTGTTCCTCTGAATGTAATCCTCCTGCCATTGCAGGATCATTTCTATCGCCTGTTTTGAATATTCGGTGCTCTCTTCTGTCGATTTCACAGACCACCACGATTCAATCGCCTGGCACAGTGCGTCCAATAACGTACATTTTTTCTGATACAACGGCAAAGTCCTCAACAAATCCGCGTCTAATATTACATAATCCGGAAGCATACTTCTCTGAGCAACCGAATACTTTCTGCCGTTCTTATAAACTACCGCAAAATGCGTCGACTCACTCCCGGTTCCGGCTGTAGTGGGAACCGCGATCATCGGTATCCGGCTGTCTTGATATTCCTGCGCCAGATAATCCTTAGAAGAATCCAGTACAGAAAACTGTCTGACGCACTTCGCAACATCAATCGCGCTCCCTCCGCCGACTGCAACAATCGTATCACAACACTCCCGACGAAACAAGTCTACTCCTCTGCATACATCTTCATATACCGGATTCGATGTAAATCCACTAAAGCGCACGTATGACGTTCCGATATTCTCAAAAAAAACGCGAAGAGGTAACCGATCAAACGAACTGCCGCAAATCAGAAAAAACTTCCCTGCGCCGAGCGTCTGCAAAATCTCCGCGATCTGTATCCAACTTTGCTCTCCGGAAATAATTGTCTGTGGCATTTCACTCCTCCGGAATCAGGGTAATAATATCCTTAATCGGCATGCAAAATTCTTCGCACTCTTTCCCTCTGCGATTTTCCAGAATACTCTGCGCTGCCTTCTGCATGGCAGGGAAACCGCTGCGTGTGAGCTGATTGGCATAAATGATCACATTTACACCACGAATTTTAAATTCCTCTTCTGTCACCGTATTATAAGAAGTCGGCACCACCACCAGCGGCGTATGCGAATCCTGCTCCCGGAAAAGCCTGACAAACTCGAAAATCTCCGATGGATCCTCCTTGCGGCTATGAATCATGATCGCGTCCGCTCCGGCTTCGGTATACGAAAACGCTCGGGTCAGGGCATCCTCCATTCCTTGTTCCAGAATCAGACTCTCGATACGTGCACAGATCATAAAATCTTTGGTTTTCTGAGCCTTCTTTCCCGCTGCAATTTTTGCACAAAAGCCTTCTATCGTATCCTGTGTCTGCTCCGCTTCCGTTCCAAACAGGGAATTCCTTTTCAGTCCGACCTTGTCCTCAATGATTACCATGGAAACGCCCATACGCTCTAAGCTCCGCACCGTATAGACAAAATGCTCTGCCAAACCTCCGGTATCTCCGTCAAAAATAATGGGCTTCGTAGTGACCTCCATGATGTCGTCAACCGTGCGGAAACGGGAAGTCATATCCACCAGCTCAATGTCCGGCTTCCCTTTCGCAGTCGAATCACACAGAGAACTCAGCCACATGGCGTCGAACTGGTATGTCTTCCCCTCCCTCAAAACAGTGGTCTTCTCCGCAATCAGCCCCGTAATTCCACTGTGCGCTTCGATGGCATTGACGCAGCCTTTCATCTCGATCAGCTTTTTCAACCTGCCCCGCCGATAGTCCGGCATCGCAAGCTGCTGGCGGGATTGTCTTTCCAGCTCTCTGTATTTTTCATCCTTTGCATAGGGAAATTCCACAAGTCTTCCGCCATATTCTGCCAGCACCCGAATCACTTCGTCCCGTATCGGCTGCTGAAATCCTGTACGCCAGTCGTCTCCATGAACGACAAAATCCGGCCGGAGTTCCCGCAGATTATCCGCATAGCTGAGCGTCTTCTGCTCCACCACGCGATACACGCCAGAAATGTTTTTCATAACTGTCCTACGCTCTTCAAAAGATAACAGCGGAAAACGTTTATAGCTGGCAACCGCCTCATCCGACAAAACGCCGATGATAAGCTTCCCTAACCGCTCCGCCTTTTTGATGATCGCAATATGTCCACTGTGAATGACATCGGTGGAAAAGCACATATAGACGGTTCGATTCTCAATTTCCCGAAGCTGGGCCGAAACCTGCTCCAGATCCTCTGGCGTATCAATCTCTGCGCACAACGCCTCTTTCACGTCGAAAGGAGCAATATAGCATCTGTCTGACACTTCATTAAACGCATTTTCGGCATAACAGTTTCGCCGACCGGCTTCGCAAAATTCGCAGAT
The DNA here is from genome assembly GCA_947594085.1 of uncultured Lachnospiraceae bacterium. GTDB lineage: Bacteria > Bacillota > Clostridia > Lachnospirales > Lachnospiraceae > Choladousia. Next base: position 21,199 of record CANQEB010000001.1, read on the forward strand.
CGCATCCAGCCAGATCTTCCAATCGTCTTTGTTCAGCCTATAGAGGGGCTGCGCGGCAAGCGCCTGGTCAAAATATTCAATCCCAATCTTGCTGATGCGACCATCCCGCACGACTACCTTAAAATCCTTTTCGGGAAGCTTTGCAGTAGAACTGACTGTCATACAACTTGTCCCACTTCCTAAAACCCCATCAAGCACACCGAGCTCGAATACCAGATCCCCATGCATCAGAATGATGTCTTCATCTTTAAAGTACTCTCTGGCGCAATAGATTGAATATATGTAATTTGTATCGGCATACAACGGATTTTTGACAAAAGCAATCTGCAGGGGCAGATCCAGAGAATCACAGTAGTTTGCCAGAACATCATCATAATATCCGGTCGTCATGACCACTTCTGCAATACCTGCCTCGGCAAGCAGACGGAGCTGCCGGCTTACAATCGTCTCTCTCGCAGAAATCTCGGTCATACATTTGGGTTGTTCCGACGTCAGCACACCCATGCGATGGCCAAGGCCGGAGTTTAGGATCAATGCTTTCATTACAGCCCATCCTCCATCTTCAGTTTCTCTAACGTTGGCAACATCCTCTTCTTAGTATAAATCGTTACAATAACCACAATAGCCAAAGCAACCGCATACCGTATAATTTTCATCTGATATACTAAATTGCTAAACAACGATACGCTTATTACCACTAAAGATAATCCTCCAAGATACTTCATATCATAAACAGGTTCTGCTACTACCCTCTTCATTGCAAAATAATCTATTATTGCCTGTAATAAATAGCAAACAAACGTTGTATACCCTGCAGCAATATATCCATATTTCCGTATGAATATCAAATTCAATACAATATTCAAAAGACATGCGCTTACACTGGCATACATCACATATTTGGGGCGCTTATAATAATATACAATATTAGCATAAATAAAATATTGAACCTGAAAGAAAACGCCCCCTACAACCGATGGTATCACATAAACCGCCTTCTGATAGTCCTTCGTCGCCATTATGATCACTACCTCCGGCGCCAGCATAATTACAAGTATACACAATATAGCTATTACAGTCAGAATTGGCATAGTCACCATAGAGATAGACTTATAGTCTTTTGCCTTGCATCTTTCATACGTAAAAGGAATAAGTGACGCGTTGACAGAAGACCATATAATAGACGCGATCGACGCTACCGAATATGCCACACTGTAATGAGCGGTCGCTGTATCATTTACAATTCTGGATATCATAAGCTTATCTGAGCTTCCAAGTAAATTTGTGGACAAATAGTGTGGAATCAATGGTAAATTGAAAAGAAACGCTGCTTTCCAATACTTTACTTCAACCTTGCCTTTGGCCCTGATCGCCAGATAAATATAAAACCCGGCATATAACACAATCAAAGGTATTTCTGCTCCAAATAGTCTCGCATATAGTCGATTATCCTGAAAATAATAAATGCAGACAATCGCAATCGTTGGTGAAAGAATTGCAGATGTAACTGTCCAGAAAGCCATTGCTTTGTATTTCAATTCATATCGCTGTCTGCTTGTCCAAAAATTATAGGCAGGCTGAAACAAATATACGGCTCCCATCAAAAAAAGCAAAGGTAAATCCAGACCAAACCATGTTCCAAAAAAACAATAGATAAACAATACAACACAAAATGTAAGTATAGTGATCAGATTAGAAAATACAAGCATCGAATAGGAATATTCGTTTCTTTGATTTGCATAATCCATCATACCATTATTAAACACACCATAAGAAAGGCAGAACATTGCAATAATGCCCAAAAGATTCAACCATGTTAAAAATACTGAAGCCTGGCCATATTCCTCCGCTGTTAATAACCTTGTGTAAAACGGTGTCGTAAGATAGGAAATACCTTTCGAGACTACCGTCGCAAGAAATAATGACGTTGACGCCTTTACGCTGCGTGGAATCTTATTTAGTATATTTCTTTTCATAAGTGTCTAAAGCCTCAAGTTAAAATGGCATGCAACTATGTTGCGGTTTGCATTCAAATCTCTCAAATGGATAAATATACTCTGCCAGCTCTTTCTCAATCTGTTGAATATCGCCGGATAGTTCCGGGTGCTTTAAAAAAAGCTGTGTATTATTAATTGACACTGCAGGATCAAAATATTTCTTTCTTTCCCATCCATCTGTTGTAAATTCTAAAAAATCCATAAGTTTTCTCGCAGTTGCTTCATAATCATAAATCATGTTTTCATATCTTATACAACAAATATCAGTCCTATCTGGTATATTATTCCGGACAAGCTTATGGTACTTAATAAAATTCTCTACATTATCCGTAGGAATAAAATTCCCTTTACTCTTTAGGTAACATTTTGCAAGTACATAAATATCTCTGGGATCTCTGTCCACCAGTACAGCTTTGGGAGAATCAAAAAATTTCATACTTCGTTGTGGTTCGTAGACGTCAAATGGCTGATTCAATAGAATAGTTTTGCTCAAATCAAAACCTAACATTTCTATAATATCTCGCAAATAGTGTTTTACTTTATCGTAAAACTCTTTCGGATCAACAGATAAATACATGATACTACGCTTAGAATAGGGCCATTTTTTATCTGTTAATTTTTCATATAAACGAACAATTCTCAGTTTTACCCCAATTAAACGTTGATAAAACCACCGTTCACAATACTTTTCCAACGGAACATAGCCGCGCCAGGTCACCTGTGATAGCTCATCAATGAATTCCAGCGAGCGGGTTCTAAAGCAATTCCCGGTCAGTTTTCGATAATAGCTTCTTGGACTATCCAGACCGCAGATAAGCTTCTTGTAATCTTTCAATGCTGCATTAGACGACAAATATCTTGTCTTTCTAATTAATAATTGATATTCAAGGTCCTGAATTCCATGCGGCAGATATAAAAAATCAAACTCCGGAATATTCAAATTGCAACTGCATGTGTTCCATTCACACAAAAAGTCCAACACAGCTCCACTTCCACTATAGCCATAACCGCAAACGCCGATTACCATCGTTTTCCCTTCTCTACATAATAAAATGTTTAATAAAAAACAAACTTGATTTTTGGTTCTCTGCCCGGTATATTATCAAGCTGCTTTTCTATCTCTTCAATATGATATGCTATAGTAATAATACCAAAGAGCATAGTCATTGTTGTAATCGCTTCAATTTGTCCAACAATAAAAAAGCATAATAGTGTATCTAAAATGATAAATTTATATTTTCTATTATTAGCGTTAGCCAATGAACCATTTAATAATATGAGAATACGCAAAAAACTTATCATCCCCACAATTCCGGATTGATATAAAATTTGCAAAAAATGATTATGGCAATGCGAGAACCCATTTAATCGCAAGCGAGTAATATCCGTATCTACATATCCCCATCCCAACAATGGGCGTTGAATAAACATGTGAATGGCAATGTCCCATCTGCTGGTTCGGTTTGAAAAAGTCAAACTTTTCCCCAGAATATCAACTATAAGCCATTTAAACAAAATTTGAATACGTGCAACAACAATGGCAAAGAAAAATGCTATATGTACGCCTAATATTGTCCATACGTTCAACATGAGGCTGCTGTTTGTTACCTCAGAAAAAATCCACAAAAAAATCCAAACCGTCACCGCAACAACCGATGCCCCCGAAAACGTAATGTATATAGAAGCAGAATAAATAATGATCATACACAACTTTGCTAAAAAAGATAGTTGCCTGTATTCTGCATATATTATCCCCACGCATAGCGCCGGAAAAATGAAATTGTAATGAGTATTGTCGTATCCTAGAAGCCAGTTATTTGTAAAAGATGTTACATACATTCCCTGGGGAAAAAAGCAAACAGCAATTAGATTAGAAATTACCACTATACCCAAAATATAATGAAGAAACGTCACTAGCATTCTGCCATCATATTCTATCAACAACTCTATTAGCATACAAAAAGCGATCATCTTTCCAAATGTAACAAAATAATGCCAGTAATCGCCTCGATTAATTAATGTACTTAACAAAGAAACTCCCATATATGCTATTATTGCAAGCATAATTTTTGACCATTTACCATTCAAAACGTATATCATTAAGGTTATCATGACTGATATCATAATCCATGCATCTATAATCCTATCGAGTTCTGGAAATAAATGCAGAATTCCAGGTGGGCATAAATGCGGTAAAATCAATAGCATAAAAATACCCTTTCTCAAAAAAATTGAAGTTCTCTCAACCATATACAATCACAACTCCCAGTTAAATTTCATAATCATCGCTTCGAAAAAATAAAATTATATCTTCTAAATATTTTATCCATATAATTTTTCCAATGCTTGTGCTGTTAATCTATTTTCATATCCTGCTTCTTGAACTTTGTGCCAAGCTTCTTCTCGCTTCACGCGATAATTCATATTTCTATATCTAAGAATATGGTCAACCCATACTCCTGGATTATTTAAAGGAAGAAATTCCACCTTACCAGATATATCTGCCTCCTTGGGCACCTGATTGGAGACAATACAAGGCAACCCTGATGCCTGTGCCTCAAGGTTGACAATCCCAAACCCTTCCCAGAAGCTTGGCAAAACAAATACATCCATTGCACAGTAGAATTTATTTGTTTCTACGGTTACTCCTGCAAAAACAACTTTTTTCTCCAATCCTAAGTCTTTTACAAGCGCATGTACCTCCTTTTCCAGATCGCCTTCTCCCAATAACAACAATTTTGCCGTTTTGCACTTTTGTATTATTTCATAGAATACTTTTATTAAAAATCGATGATTTTTCTGTTCTGCAAAGCGTCCTACGTGGCCAATGACAAAATCTTCGGCAGAAAAATCAAGCACTTCACGACATTTATAGCGCGCATCTATGCTAAATTTAAACCTATAGGCATCTATTCCATTTTTCATTATTATTGCTTTTTCTGCAAATTTTTTACCATACAATGAAATTGCTGCCGGATAAGAACATGCTATCAAATCTGTCGCATTTGCTAAGAGCATTTTACGAAAACCTGCCCGCACAATATCTTCTCTCCGCCCTGTATTATGCGAATGTGAAATGCGCTTCTTGATTCCAAAAAGACGGCCTATTAGCACTGAATAGGCTTGTACAGAAATAGGATCTGTATTTACGTGAATAACATCATAATGCTTTTGTCTGCATAAATATATAAGATGTTTTAAAAATCTAATATGAAACAATATCTTTTCCAAGATAAATGTATTTTTTTCAATTTTTTTCATTCCGAGCTCAATAAAATTAATTCCCATCTCTTTCATTTGTTCTGCGCCTATATGATTTACAATCTTGCCCGGACATATATAATCCAAAGAATACTTTGATACATCTATAATTCCTAACGCATTAGTTAAGAAATTCTCTGTACCGCCTGTATTGAAATTTATTGTGCCTACCAAAAGAATCCTTTTCATTCCCTTTGCACACGTCCTTATATAAATATTTATTATTTTTCAAATAAAGATTTCTTTGGCAAAATATGATTAAATGCATTAATTACTATGTTTTTATTTTTTAAAAAATCCTTTTGTGTCATTTCCCCATCATTGAGCACAACTATTTTACCCCTTTGCTTTTTTATATAAGCTACGCAATCCTGAATACTATCCCTGTCCTTTTCGATAAAAAATGTCTTTCCAATATTAGCTTTCCGCGGGACAAAATTTCCACTTGCCAGTTGCCAGTTTCTCATAACCCACTGATTATAATCTAATTTTGTCCGAAAACGATTATTACACGTCTCTTGAAGCAAATCCGGCTCCATTTCCCAAATAATGTCAAAAGTACTTTTTAAAAAGGAACTTGGCAAATGATACTGCAGAATACCAGGAAATCTGGGACATGGCAATAAATACAGAGTCCTCAGCAAATCTTTCCCATATTTCAAATTAAACCATTTGCCTGGGTTCTTTCGGATAACCTGATGCATGTTAAAGTATTTATTTGTTATCTGGATTGCCTGTTGCGGGTAATAATTGAATCCAGCGTTTATCTCAGGGCAATGCACACTTAAGACAGCAGAATCACAAGGAAGACCATTTTTAAAGAAATCTGTCTCCTTAGTCTCATTGATCAAAAACATATCATCATTAAAATAGACAAACTGTTCCGATAGTCCTTTAATCTTATGCAAGTTCAATTCTAATGGCTGACTATTAAACGTAGGTAAATAGCGATCAGGCATATAATCTGTATGCTTCACAATCACCAGCTTGGGATGGTCTGTGTTAAGCCATGGAGGAAGATGTCCCCATGTGACAAAAAAAATTTTGTGTACCCATGGAGCAAACTTTTCTACACCTCGGAACCAATACTGAAGATTATCCCAATCGCGATATCTCTGTGGTCTGGTATCCGTCTGCTGCCCCGGTATATATTTATTTTTTTCCTTCTGCCATTTAGGATCATTCCCGTCTACCCATAAAATCACAAAATCAATTGGCAGATTTTCCAATACATTTTTGCTAATCATATTTATTAGATTTCATGATGTTTTATCGAAAACATCTACACTCCATTCCCTCAGTGTATTCTCTCAATTTCTATCTATTATCTTTCAATCGATGAAATATCGCCGGGTTATATTTCCTTATCTGATAAATCAATTTCCCCATCACATACGCTCCTGAAGGCCAGTTCCAGCGTATTGGGAGAACAAATATCCTCATCTTTACGGAACGGCATCTGTCATACTGCACCGCTTCCCTGACATCCGGATGTCCGATCAATGCTTTGATTTTTCTATACTTTTGCTTGGCAGTAAGTTGCTTTTCTGCATGGAAAAGGTTCTCGATACAACCTGCAATCCGCTCGACAAATTCCCGGCTCGTGTATTCCCTGGCCTTCTCGTCCCACACCCCAAGTTCCTTAAAATGATACTGAAATTCTTGATATTCTTTATATCTGATATCAAAAAAATTTTCCCTATACTTTTCTGTTGTAGATCCGACACGTTCCCGCACATAATCGTACAGGCAACATTCGGTAAAAGCTACCGACTGTGTTTTGGATAAGAATAGCCGATTAAAAACACGATCTTCCGTATAGACATGACCATCCCGAAACCGTATTCCATATTTACGGATTGTTCCCATACGATAAAGCTTATGCCAGACATAAGAGAGCATTTCTGCATCCCATATATCAATATAATCATTTTTTATGTCTTCTAAGCTATAGTAGACAGACGCACGCCAAGTCTTATTTTCTAGGTAATCCTGTCCTTTCTCAGAGCCTTCGACCTTTATTCGATAGCCGCAGACCGCCATATCTGTATGTTTTTCTTCTATTACGGAAACCAACGTTTCAATCATTTCCGGATGATACTCGTCGTCTACATCCAAAAATATAATATACGCACCTTTCGCTGCATCAAGTCCTGCGTTTCTTGCCCTTGCGGTCCCCCCATTTTCCTGATTAATCAGTCTAAACCGCTCATCCTCTGTTACAACTTTTTTGCATACGTTCAAACTTTGATCTGTCGATCCGTCATTTACAAAGAATACTTCTATATTCTGATAGGTTTGGCTGCAAAGGTATCTCGCGCAGTTTTCAATGTATTTTTCTCCGTTATAAACGGGAATAACAATACTAACCAGTTCCATTTTCACCCACACACTTTTCCTTTTAGATCATATGTGTATTGAAAGAATTAATTTAACAAGCACCATCTCCACTGATTACACTGAAAAAAGTTTTACACAATATTTTTATATCATTCCATATGCTCTCTTCTTTAATATACTTCAGATCCAATTCTACCCACTGCTGAAAAGGTATTTTATTTCTTCCGCTGCACTGCCAATAACATGTCAGTCCTGGTTTGACCAGCATTCTCTGCCTCTGATACGCGTTCAACCTCGCTGTTTCATACGTCGGCAATGGCCTTGGTCCGACAAAACTCATCTCTCCTCTCAGGATATTGACGAGCTGCGGCAATTCGTCCAGACTCATTCTTCTTAAAAATCGACCGACACGTGTAATACGCGGATCATTCTTTATTTTAAAGGCCGGTCCGTCTAATTCATTCCGGAACTCTAACCCCTTCCGAAACTCTGGGGCATCCTGAAACATTGTGCGGAATTTCCATATTATAAACACTTTTCCATTTAATCCGTTTCTCTCTTGGAAGAAAAGAACCGGACCCGGATTGTCGATAAATATTGCAACAGCTATAAGCAAATGGGCAGGAACAAATATAATCAGGCCTATAATACTGAAAAAGATGTCAAACGCCCTCTTGCAAAAGCGATGCCCTGCTTTTCGATTGGGTATGACGATTTTCTCGTCCATCGATGTTCTCACCCCATATTTCAACGAATTGTTTTTTCATTGTCTTTTCCATAGTAAGAGCCGTAGTACTTCCCATAATACCGCCCATAGTATTTCTTACTGGACAGCTCCACCTCATTCAGCACACACCCGAGAATCTTCGCTCCGGCTGCCTCGATCTGCCCTTTGATCCTCTGTGCCAGGCGGTAACTGACCTCACCGTCCCGCAACACCAGCACCACGCCGTCGCAGTTTCTGGACACCACCGCGGCGTCGATCACGCTCCCGACCGGGGGCGTATCGATAATGACAGCGTCAAAGACGTCCCTTGCGGCGCCGACGAGCAGGTGAAATTTTTCATTCCCAAGCAGCTCGCTCGGATTCGGGGGCTGCTGCCCCGCAAACATGATGTAGAGATCCTGCACGCTCGTCCGGTATATGATGTCGTCCATGGAACTGCGTCCGATCAGATAATGGGTTAAGCCGTACTCCGGTT
>CANQEB010000002.1 GCA_947594085.1 uncultured Lachnospiraceae bacterium
CGAATTGTGATAGGCGATTGCATCGAGATAGAAAACGAGTCTAGGTTTGCGGTCAGGCCGTGCCATGCGTTGTTCGTCCGGGTTTTGTGCATTAAACACGAAGGTATTTCCGCAGCTGCCGCACAATCTCCTGCACATCGATCGGCTTCGCAACATGCGCATTCATTCCCGCGTCCATGCATTTCCGAATATCATCGGAGAACGCGTCCGCGCTCTGCGCGATGATCGGGACTGTCTTCGCATCCGCGCGGTCGAGCGCGCGGATCGCCATCGCCGCCTCATAGCCGTTCATGACCGGCATGCGGATATCCATCAAGATCGCCTCATAATAGTCCGGCGGCGACTGCTCGAAGAGCTCCACGCACGCCTTACCGTTCTCCGCGCGGTCAAGCTGCAGACCGAATTCCGAGAGCAATCCGTCCGCCACCTCCCAGTTCAGGTCGTTGTCCTCCGCAAAGATGATGTGGTTTCCGTTGAACATCACATTTTCGGCCTCCCCGGATACAGAGAGAGGCTCGTCCGCCCCTTGCTTTGGCGCCTTCTCCAGATCAAGCGTTACATGGAATTCCGTGCCTTTCCCCTGCTCGCTCGCGACCTCAATCGTCCCTTTCATCGCGTCCACAATGTATTTCGTGATCGCCATGCCGAGGCCTGTGCCTTCTGTCTTCTGCACCCTCGCGCTGTCCTCGCGCGCAAAGGTTTCAAATACCTTCTTCCGGAATTCCTCGCTCATGCCAATCCCATTGTCCTTGACACGAAAATGCGCCCGCACATACTCCGCTCCGAGCGGCGATTCCTCCTCGTAAAGCTCGAGCCCGACCGATCCGCCCTCCGGTGTGAACTTAACTGCGTTGCCGAGCAGATTCATCAGCACCTGATTCAGCCGGACACTGTCACAGCGGACGTACTCCGCTGAAATGTCATGTATGCTGACGTCAAATTTCTGATCCTTCTGCTGGGTCTGCGGGCTTATGATGTCGGCGGAGCCCTGCGTGATCTCACACAGAGAGGTCTGCTCCATGTTCAGAGACATCTTACCGCTCTCGATCTTTGCCATATCGAGGATATCGTTGATCAGCCCCAGCAGGTGCCTGCTGGACTGCGTGATCTTCCTCAGACAATTTTGTACCTGCCCCTTGTCGTCCGGATTGGACAGCGCAAGCGCGGTCATGCCGACAATTCCGTTCATCGGCGTGCGGATATCGTGACTCATGTTGGAGAGGAACTCGCTCTTGGCCCGGTTCGCGTGCTCCGCGGCCTCCCGCGCCTCCTCCATCCTGTCCATATGCTGCCGGAGCAGGTGAAAATACCAGCCGAAAATCAGAAGCAGAATAACCAGAATGATCACACAGTTTCGGATCGCGGTCATCGTCCACGTGTTTCCGAGGTCGCCGATCGCCTTGTTCAGCTGTCCGTATGGCATGAACATCATGAGATACCAGTCTGTGTTCGGCAGACTCGTCGCGTACAGATAGCGCTGATCGTTCGCGGAGAGCGTAAACTGCGTGGAATAATTCTTCCCCTGGGCCATCGCCGCACGCAGCTCCTTCGTGTACTGCTCGACCGATTTCCCTCCGACGTCCGTGTACTTATTCTGAACACGGGTGAAGTAATCATCGTCGTCCACCGCGTCGTCGCGGATGATAAAGCTTCCGTCCTTGCGGATGATAAAGTAATAATCCGTCGACTCCTCCAGATTCAGGGCGAGCGTCTCACTGATATAGCTGACAGGAAGTCCCGCGATCAGCCCGACACACTCTTTGCCGTCCTCCATCGGATACACCGCCGGAACACCCATCAGCACGATCTCCGCGCCCAGCGAATCCGTCCCCATCGTGATCTTCTGCTCGCCGCTCTTCAGCGAATCCAGGAAATCATCCGATTCATCTATCTGCACATCGGTACCAAAGAACATGTCGACCGTCCCGTCTGATGCGTACAGGGCCAGATGGTCGAAGCCCCTCGAGCGCGCATGGTGGGTCAGCGTAACACGCATCGACGTCGAATTCGTGATCGTGTCCGGCGGCACGGCGTCCACAAGACCCGCCACCTGAGACAGCCTCAGATCCATGATCGTCCCAAAATGCTTGGCCGCCTGCCTGCTCATCCCGGACATATAGACCTCACCGATCTCCCCGATCGTCTCCGCGCCCTTGCGGTTCATGCGAATCGTCTGCGTCGTGAAGACGATCACGCAGAGAATGATCACAAAAATAATACTGCCGGTCAAAAGTCTGGGCATCTTGTGCTTCATCTTCCGCTGCCTCCTGTAGCATCATGTTGTGAAAGGCAAAGATGACAGCCCGGAATCACTCCTTGCTCCGTGCTTTTGTCATCCTGCCTGACATATCATATAAAAAAGTTTATTACGCCGTACCCTTATTGTAAAGGTTTTTTTGAATAAAAATCCCCTCCGCGCCTCGTCAAAATCAGCTAGCAGAGCAATAAAAGCGCTGTTCTGAATGGTAAACCTGTAGCTAATGATACAGTCTGGTGCAATTAATGACACGACCTGGTACAAGAGGCTTGAATCTGTCCGGAAAAAGGATTATACTTGTGAGCGACGGAAAAACTTTGTGCGGATGCACAACAAAACATAGCATGGGAGGAATGAAATATGGTATACAAACCAAAGGGAGTCTGCTCCATGGAGATCCATGTTGATCTGGACGGAGATGTGATCAAAAATGTGCAATTTGTCGGCGGATGCTCCGGAAACACCCAGGGCGTCGCGCGTCTCGTGCAGGGAATGAAGGCCACCGACGCGATCGCGCGCCTCGAGGGAATCCACTGTGGCCCGCGTCCGACCTCTTGCCCAGACCAGCTCGCCCAGGCACTCAAGCAGGCGATCGGGCAGTAAACACATGGATCCAAGCCGCCGCGAGAGTACGTTGTGTATCAGCATACGACACTCTAAGCGGCTTAAAATCTTTTGATGAAAATGCAAAAGAATAACTATAATATTGAGAAAAGCGAATTGCACAGGAGGGAGCCTTAAATGTTAGTAAATTTAAATGATGTCCTGATCCCCGCGAAAAAAGGCCATTACGCAGTGGGCCTGTTTAACGCGGTAAATCTTGAACTTGCACGAGGAATCATCAGCGCGGCGGAAGCTACCGGCTCCCCTGTAATCGTGGGAACTGCGGAAATATTGTTTCCCTATGGCCCGCTTGAGGAAGTTGCCTACTGTCTGATTCCGATGGCCAAAAAGGCAAATGTGCCGATTGTAGTCCATCTTGACCATGGCTTGAAACGCGACACATGTATCAAGGCGCTTGAGCTTGGATTCAGTTCCATTATGTATGATTGCTCCACAGATCCTTACGAGGAAAACGTCAAAAAAGTAAAGGAAATGGCTGATATCGCACATTCCTACGGCGCAACCATAGAAGGGGAGCTCGGACATGTGGGAGATAACGAAGACTCTGCGGAGGGAAGTACGCAGTTAGAGGATCCATCCAGATATTTCACAGATCCCAGGATGGCAAAGGACTATGTGGAAAAAACCGGTGTAGATGCCCTTGCCATTGCTGTGGGAAACGCCCATGGGGCATATAAGCTTCCGCCAAAACTGGATTTCGAAAGAATCCGGACAATTGCCAGCATGGTGGATGTACCGCTGGTATTGCATGGCGGTTCCGGACTGACGGACAATGATTTTCGTCAGGCAATCCGAGATGGAATCAGTAAAGTAAATATTTTTACTGATATCAATGTAGCAGCCGTAGAGGCAGCGTTTAAGCAGTTCTCTGACACAAAGAAAGGCATCACGGATTTAATCCCGGCGACAGTAGAGGCGGTAAAACAGGAAACCACAAAAAAAATGCAACTCTTTGACAGCGTCAACAAAGCATAAAATTTTTTCAAATGAATACACCGTGTTTTACCAGTAGATTGTGATGAGGCAAAATTCGTCGTCGACATGGTAGCGGTAATTCCATGTCGACACGCCGTTTTGCTCCATCAGATACTGCCCCGGCTCGTCCAGCATTCCAGCCTCGAACAGCTCATACCGCGCCTCTTCGAGCGCCTCGCTGCTCCCAAACTTCATGACAATGCTGCTCTTCCCGTTCCACACAGAATTCATCAGCGCTCCGTGGATCGTGTCATAATCAAAATATTCATAATAGTATCCGTTCAGTTTATAATAATCATACTTGTCCGAAGTGCAGGGCGGGAGCGGAATCGAGTCATCCGGCGCATGCGTCTTGAACAGATCATACTCTGTGCAGCACAGATAATTGTAATTCGTCACATTCTCGCTGCTCTCACCGCCCGCCTGCCCGGCAAACACAGGATCGCCCCAGGTGACGTCTACGTAATAATATTCACCATCGATCCGCACCATATTCCAGCCGTGGTCTCCGCCATCCTTTGTCTTGCCCGTAATATAAGTACAGAAAAGACCCATCCGATGCAGAATGTACTGGAACGCCTTCGCGTAGCCGGCGCAGACGGATGTGTGGTACAGAAGCGCACTCTGAATATTCTGGGAATCTGCACTGCCGGTCCGATACTCAACCGTGTCGATCAGGTACTCATAGACATATTTGATGCGCTCATAGTCAGACGCATTCGAAGGAATCCCGGCAATGCACTCGTCCGCTGCCGCCTCCAGATTTTGCCGCATCGACGGCCTGGCTTCCACAGGAACCGTCGTCTCGAGGTTGTACCCGACCATACGCCCGGAAAAATCTGTCTCGATCTGTGCGCTCGTGCCAATCCAGAAAATTTCCGGATGGTCCGCGAGCACTGCATAGTAAGCATCCCAGAATTCCTCGCCGCCTATCACCGCCATAAAATCCCCGGTATCCTCACCGCGCATGATGTGGACATAAATCTCCCGGTATGCCTCGTGATACTTTTCCGGGAGATTGTCATAATAATATTCCTCCACGGCGGAGACATAGCCCTCTTCCACGGCGGCGTTCTCCCAACTCTCTAAGCCACCGCCGGTCAGGACGTAGCGAGCTCTCTTGATCACGTCATAATTTGCCGCGCCAAGTATGCAGACCAATATCGCGATTCCAAGGAGTCCCCGCAGCACTGCCGAACATCCGGATTTTTTCTTTTTTCTTTTTCCGTCAAAATTTATCACGTTCCCACTCATTTATCCGTATCCTCTGCCCCACAATGTTCATCATTTCTATGTCTTACACGTTTTTGGCACGACAGATCAGGAACAATCGGGCCGAGTAATCCGCAAATTCAGAGCCTGCGCGCCTCAGCGCTCCCACTTATCGCACAGTTCATTGATCTGCCGCGTAAATTTATCCAAGTCAGCGTTCGCCCCGCCCTCATTCTTGTGAATCACTCCGATGAGACGCTGTCCAGCAGCCAACAATCTCGCGAAAGTCTTTGTCACCTTCGCGGCGGCCTCTGCCTTCTGCGCTTTCTTTGTGCGAATCGGCTCTGCCTGCACAATAAACTTGCCAGTCGCCAAGTCGAACTCTGTCCCGGAGTACGGCGCGTATGCGTCCAGACCCTGCTCATTTTTCAGGCGCTCTGTGAACAGATCACAGACCGTGTCCTCGCCGTGCACGACGAACACCTTCGACGGTTTCTCTTTGAAAGCTGTGATCCAGCGCATCAAGCCCTGATTGTCCGCATGTCCGCTGATACCGGGCAGCATGAGCACCTCGGCTTTCACCTCGATCTCCTCACCAAAAAGTTTGACATGCGTCGCTCCGTCGACGAGCGCGCGCCCCAGAGTCCCGACCGCCTGATAGCCGACGAAGAGGATCGTCGACTCCGGCCTCCACAGATTGTGCTTCAGGTGATGCTTGATACGGCCCGCATCGCACATGCCGCTCGCGGACAAAATCACTTTCGGACGCATGTCCTCGTTGATCTGTCTGGAATCGTCGCTGGTGATGGAAGTCTTCAATCCCGTAAATCCGATCGGGTTGATTCCCTGGCGCAGGAGCTCTGTCGCCTCCTCGTCAAAGTCACTCCACATATGCTCACGGAAAATATTCGTCGCCTCATTCGCGAGCGGACTGTCCACATATACCTCGAAATCGTCGTGTCCATGCACCAGCTTCTCCTGCTTGATGTGACGAATGAAGTAGAGCATCTCCTGTGTGCGCCCTACAGCGAAGGATGGCACAACCACGTTGCCACCGCGGTCGAACGTGCGCTGAATCACCTCGGCGAGCGCCACCGCGTAATCCACCGGCGCGTCGTGGCTCCTGTCGCCGTAGGTGGACTCCATCACAACATAATCTGCGCTCTCCGGATACTGCGGGTCGCAGATCAGCGGCTGCTTCGTATTTCCGATGTCGCCGGAAAACACGATCTTCTTCTTAATATCCTTCTCTTTGATCCACACCTCGATCGAGGAGGAACCGAGCAGATGTCCGGCATCGATAAAGCGTATACGGATTCCCTCTGCGATCATGATTTCTTTTCTGTATTCGCAGCGCACGAAGCAGGCGAGCACACCGACGGCGTCATCCATGTCGTACAACGGTTCCACGAACTCGCGCCCGGCCCTCTTCGCCTTGCGGTTCTTCCACTCCGCCTCAAACATCTGAATATGCGCGCTGTCACGCAACATGATCTCGCTCAAATCCGCAGTCCCGGTTGTGGCAAATACCTGCCCATTGAAACCATTTTTGTACAGAAGCGGCAGCTTCCCCGAGTGATCCATATGCGCATGTGTCAAAAGTACCATATCGATTTCCGAAGGCTTGACCGGAAGCTCCGCATTTTCATAGATATCCGGACCCTGCTCCATTCCGCAATCAATCAGAATCTTTTTCCCCGCTGCCTCCAACAGGAAACAACTGCCAGTGACTTCATGTGTCGCCCCTAAAAATGTAAGTTTCATAGTCAACGCCCCTTTCCATCCGAACAATCAATCTTGCATTTTTATTTTACCACTTTCTGCATCATTTCACCATACAAAATGACAATATCTTTACTCCAACTGTGGAAAAACCGCAGTATGTGAAAGAAACAGGTGTCTCTTCTTTCTCGCATACCGCGGTTCTTCTTTTCTGAAAAGTCAATATTGTCGATTTTTATCTCTGATTCGGGTCGTTGATGCTACGCCATAATAATTTATCCGGCATATTTCAACAGTCCCGAGCAGCATATTCCTTCCCCGTTTTTTAGCAGGACTGCTCTCTGGTCCCACCCATTTCGGAAAAGCTCTGCCGCCGCTGAACCATCCAGATCCTCTGCGCCGATCAGATAGCGGCGGATTCCTTTCTCAGGCATGGCAGCATCGCCCATACACATGCTTTGCAGGACAGACATCTGTGCCCGAACCTGCCCCGCAGTCAGGCCGACGAATCGAATCTCACCGACCTGTGCCTGCGTCTCCTTCAGCAGCCTGTGGCATGTCGTCTCATCTTCACTGCCGCCAAAGAGCAGCGTTCCGGTTCCAAACGTCGGTTTGTTGTCGCTCCCGCGGAATCTGCACACATCATAATCCTGATAAAGCGCACAGCCTAAGGCGCATCCGTACCCGTCGGGAGAAGATTCCTTCCGACACAGCGCCCCTTTTCTCAGCGCCTTGACGCTCATCACACAATCCTCGAACGTGCCCTTTGGCACGCCGGCAGAAAGTCCGTGGGCCAAAGCCACCGTCCCATCCGCAAAGGACTTAGCCAGGAAATACCACCCTGTCGTCTCGGTCTGGTAGACGCCGTTTGCAAGCTTCACGGTCTCCTTGATACTCATGGGCTCATCCCATCCGGCAGGCATTTCTTTTCCCACAAGCAATGTGTCAATCTGCATGTCGCGGGACAGCTCCTTCAGAGTGCAAAGCGTTTCTTCGTCCGCACTTCCGAGAATCACAAGGTTTACATGTCTCGGAAACAAAAAAAGCCTGCGGTCAGACTTGATCTGTTCCACATGCCTCTCCACTTTTCTCAGGTACAAAAATGAATACGTCTCGTCCTCCTTGGTGTCCTGCAGCTCTCCAAAGTGCAGAAAGCATTGTCCGGTTTCCCCGTACAAAAATCGAAAATACTTCATCTTCATAGTGTGTTTCACCCCTTATTGCTCAGGAGATATCCCATAGCAGAAGACTCCCCTTTCTGCTATGGCGTCTCTTTTCAAAGGCTTTGACATCTCCTCTTTGTTGCTCAGTATGTAAGTTGCTCAAATTGCCGCGGTTTCCGGCGCGGCGCCCGGTTCGCCGGACGACAATGTCCGTCTGATTGTGTTTCGGTTCGCTTTTTCAGCTTACCCAGATACCATCGGAGTTGCTCGGCGTGGACTCGCTCGTGCTGCCGTCGATGACCGTATGGGTTCCATGTGCACGGTAGTAATATCCGCCGGTCACTGAGTACGTACGACTGACCGATACGATATTCCCGTTGTACTTGATCCTCGGTCCCATCGTCAGAAAATGCTCCCAGTTTCCGCTCACCAGACGTTGAAGGTGTACCGCTACCTTGACCTGATCCACTGTTCTATAAGCCGCAGTAGTCCCTGCGATTCGAACAAGACGCTTCCCTGCAATTGAGATGCCCCCGGTCCCGTAGCTCAACAAACTACCACGCGCCTTCGGGTAGACCGTTACCTCGGCGGACTCCTCATCCGTCAGCAGTGAACCGTCGACCACCGTGCCAAGTAATTCATCCGCCGCATACGCCGGAAGCGCTGTCAGTGCAAGGCTAGCTACAAGCAACACGGCCACCGCCATTTGCTTCACTTTTCTCATCTCTCTCCCTCCTTTCCTTCCAAATTGTATAAATAATAACGTTTCAGTCTGGAAAATGTAACGCGGTTCTATAAAATAATAAAATATTTGATTATTTTCTCCATTTCCTCCAATGGAAGCATTCCATTCAATACATACCGCCAACCTTCATGTTCTAATTCCGCAATATAAGTTTCTTCTCCAATATCCAGATTTACTTTCCATATTTCAGCTTCAATTCCACCAAAATTTTTTACCGTTTTCCGATAGACTGCTTTATTGTCATATTTGTAATAATAAGAACCCTCTTCAGCTAGATTTGTAATTGTTAAATAAAATAAAGTATCATGATAAGAATAAAACAAATTCGCAACAAAATCATTTGTAATCTCATATCCCTCATATTTTGTCCCTTTGGGAAGATATTCCAAGCTAATTGAAGGAATTCCGAGCTGTTCACTGATTGCCTCTATTGCAGCAATCTCATCTGTGCTCTTGCTCCGAATGCTTTCCCCTTCTCCAACATAATTAGTATTTACTCTAAACCCAAAATCTACCATCAACCCATCCCACATCCGCTGCACCAGTCTCCGGTTTGCATCGCTCGTCATGCTGACCCCGAAGACGATCGCCAGGCACGCTGCCGCCACGCCGGCGATTTTGAAAATCTTTCTCCTGCCGCGGCGTTTTTCTGCCTTTGCCTCCTTCTTCTGTGCTATCTCTCTGCCGAGCGCAAGCGCCTTTCGGTCCTCCTCCGGGAGCTGCGCGTAGAGGGCTTTCAAGGCTTCCTCATCCGTTTTCATACCCTCTGCAAGACCTCTGTCCTGCGCAGAGACAGCAGAATTCTCTTCCGCTTTGTCGACCTCCTCTTCCCACTCCCCGCGCTTTTTCAGCTCCTCGACGATCGCCTGAAACATCCCTTCCGGAGCTTTCACATCGGCCAGATCCGGTCGCTTGTTCAGCTCTTCTTCGAGCTTGTCCGCCTCCTGGATCAGGCTCTCGCGCACATAGCGATCCAGCTTTGGATCCTGCAACTCTTCTTCTGCTATCTGAAAAGACATGATTTTGTTATCGGTTCCTGTCTTCTTGTTTTCTCCACTCATTGAACCAAGTCCCTTCTTGACTTTTCTCGGATAAACGATAAACTGTAAATGATAAACCCACCAAATCATGTAACCCGGAGGATTTTATGAAGCGAATCATTCTCACCGGCGGCGGTACGGCCGGCCATGTCACTCCAAATATCGCCCTGATCCCGCGTCTGCGGGAGCTTGGCTACGACATCCAATACATCGGTTCCTACGACGGAATCGAAAAGAAACTGATTGAAGAACTCGGCATCCCTTATTATGGGATCGCTTCGGGAAAGCTGCGCAGATATTTCGATCTCAAAAATTTCACGGATCCATTTCGCGTGGCGAAAGGATTCTTTCAGGCAAAAAAGCTTCTGAAACAGCTAAAACCCGATCTTATTTTTTCCAAGGGCGGCTTCGTGACAGTGCCCGTCGTACAGGCAGCCAAAGGGCTGCAGATACCGGTCGTCATCCACGAATCCGACATGACACCCGGACTGGCCAATCGTCTCGCGATCCCGGCCGCTTCCAGGGTATGCTGCAACTTTCCGGAGACGGTCTCCTCGCTCCCGGAGGGCAAGGCAGTCGTGACAGGCTGTCCGATCCGAGAAGAACTCCGCAGCGGGAACAAACTCGCTGGCCTAAAATTTTGCGGCTTCACCGCCGACAAGCCGGTGCTGCTCGTCATCGGCGGCAGTCTTGGCTCTGTCGCCGTGAACAATGCGATCCGTGGCATCCTTCCAGAGCTTTTAAAGACTTTCCAGGTGGTTCACCTTTGCGGAAACGGAAATCTTGACGAATCTCTTGTCGGTACTCCGGGCTATGTACAGTACGAATATATCAAGCAGGAACTCGCGGATCTGTTCGCGCTCGCCGATATCGTCGTTTCGCGAGCCGGGGCCAACGCAATCTGCGAGCTGCTGGAGTTGCGCAAGCCCAACCTCCTGATTCCACTATCCGCCGCTGCCAGCCGGGGCGACCAAATCCTCAACGCAAAGTCCTTCCAGAGGCAGGGATTCAGCGTCATGCTGGAGGAAGAACAGATCACCCCAGAGCTCCTTGCGAACAAAATCCTGGAGTTATACGAAGATCGTCAAAATTACATTGCCGCAATGGAAAAAAGCGGCGCAAGCAACGCGGTTGCTGCGATCACGGCCCTGTTCCAAGAACTCACAAGCCAGAAATCCGCGCCAGCAAATTCCTGACTAAGAAACAATCTGCGGATAGATCTCCTTACTTTGCAGCGTCGTCGCGCTGAAAAATAAGGGGACATATCCGCAGTGGGATGTTATTTGTCCTTGAATTCATCCCCAAACTTCTCTTTGATAAACAATCTTGCACGATACAGCCTTGCGCGCAGAACTGTCTCGGAAACTCCGAGTCTCTCGGCCATCTCTGCATAGGACAATCCCTCTATGCAATTCATAAACAGCACATCATACCATTGCAGGTTCACCGCTTTTACCGTGCGCAAGACGCGTCCCATCAGATCAAGGTTGTCAAGCCGAATCTCTGAAAGCTCCGTGTCTTTGCTCACTGCAATGTTGCCGAACGCTGTCTCCGTAGTGTCCGTGATAATCTCCCTCTGCTTCGATGCCTTTCTGTAATGGTCGACGATCGCATTCCTTGTACACCGTATCAACCATGCCTTGACCAGATCATCCGACACGCTGTCCATGTTTACATAAAAGGAAATAAATACCTGCTGACATATTTCCTCCGCGTCATGGTAGCTGCCTGTCTTGTCCATGACGATTTTCATAACGAAATCCTGATATTTCTGAAAATATTCCTCAAATTTCTTGTTCTTCATTTCTTTATCCTTGTTAATTTATCTTTTGTAGTGTCCTTGTTCGTTAAAATAAATTGAGGATTTTTTCCTTGTCCGCGTCTGTCAACGTACCAGGCTTCCATTTCACATTTACGGTATCATCCGCATAGCGGGGAATCAAATGCATGTGGAAATGGAATACAGTCTGCCCGGCCGCCTCGCCGTTATTCTGGATTACATTGAGTCCATCCGCATGTAGCCCGTCCTTCAGTTTTCCTGAGATCTTTTTTGCCAGAACTAACGCTTTCGCAGCCGTCTCATCCGGAAGCTCAAACAGGTTCGCGGCATGTGCCTTAGGGAGAATCAGCGCATGTCCCAAAGCTGCCGGATTCAGATCCAGGATCACACGAAAATCCTCATCTTCATACAGCGTTGCAGCCGGAATTTCACCGTTTGCAATTTTGCAAAAAATACAATTATCAGCCATATCTTTTCTCCTTCTGTTTGATTTTGAGCAATTTACATACTTATTCATATTCTAAAAATATTGTCGAAAAATGTCAACTGATTCTCGTTGATTTTTTCCCTTTATAATGCTACACTTTGTATTATTTTCAGATAGATCCATTCTATTCAAACAAGGGGTTTGCATATGCAAAATAGTGAATATATATCCAGATTTGCTCACGAAATAAGAAATCCTCTGACTCTGATCTGCAGCTCCCTGCAATTGCTCGAAAAGGAATGTCCCGCAGTCCGTGAATCGGACCTCTGGGAACAGATCAGGAAAGATCTGCTTGATGTGATTCAGCTGTTGAAAGAGATGTCCGCCCCTTTCGGCAGACTTCAGAAAACGTCCATTGACGCCGCAGAATTTCTGTCCGAACTCTCCGCCTCCTTCGCACCCGCGATGGAGCTGCGCGGAATATGCTTTGTCACAGAACTACCGGACACACTTTCCGGGATTACCCTCATGGCAGACAGACAAAGGCTTCGCCAGGCGATCACAAATCTGATTCTCAACGCCGCAGACGCAGTCTCTGCCCCAGGTGTCTCCGGAGAGCTCTCTGACTCCGGCACGTCAATTCACTCTGCAGAAGATATCGTTGCCGGCGCGACTGTTTGCTCCGCAAAAGGTACTTTTGACAGCACGACGATCCGCTCCGCAGAAGATATCGTTGCCGGCAGAATCATCCTGTCAGCCGAAAGTGACGGTTCAAATCTGTTGATCCACATCCGCGACAATGGGCCTGGTATTCCGCAGGAATATCTCGCAGACCTGTTCGAACCGTTTGTGACGCACAAGCAGGGCGGCACCGGTCTCGGACTCAGCGTTGCGAAGATCATCGCAGAGCAGCACGGAGGGCGCCTTACGGTAGCCACAAGATGCAAAGCAGATTGCCCGGAAATTTTATGCAATGAAGAGGCACCCGTCGGCGAACCCGCTCGGTACAAGACAGATTACCCGGAAGCTCTGTGCGATGATAGCGCCGAGCCCTACACGGACTTCTGTCTGCAGCTTCCGCTCCTGGCCCCGGAATAACTCACATATTTTTAAAAAGAACAGGTTTGGTGGATGCACACTCCAAGTCCAGCGATCATTCACACACCTTTGAAGCATAGCATCAGCGCCAATACAAAGCCTGACACGAGTCCGCCGATGTGCGCGCAGTTATCCACACCGCCTGCGGTCACTCCCTGTAATACGGACAGGACCGCCATAAGTACCAGTCTGCGACCGGAATACTCTCCCAATTTGCCTTTGCTGCGGAGCACTAGCCAGATGAGAGCGCCGATCACTGCGAACACAGCACCTGACGCGCCCGCGGATACCGCAAAGTCTCTCGACTGAAACGCAAACCAAACGGACACGATGTTTCCGATCATGCCTCCGCCTAGATAAATCACAAGGTACCGCACCTTTCCGACGCACTGCTCCAGCATATCTCCAAGGAAAATCAATACCAGCATGTTATTGAAAATATGGTCAATCCCAAAATGCAGGAACATGGAAGTCACCAGCCGATAATATTCCCCTGCTTTGACATACGGGGCAAAATCCGCCCCATGCTCCAGCATAAACTGTGTATTCTCCGTATCTCCCAGAAAGCTCAGCGCAAGAAAGACAATAATATTTATCGCGACAATGATCAGATTCATCTTCTGCCTGGAATCAATAAAATCTCTGATCTCCTGCATTCTTCTCTCCTCCGGCCTTGTTTCTCTCAACGCTCTGTTTTATTGATCATTTACATATTTTTTGCGTGATAGTCTTTACTATACTCCTTTCGTTTTCCTCTTTCAAGCATATCACAATAGCTTTTTATTGCATTTATACCACAATTAGAGTATGATTCAAAAAGAATTAACAGAATGGAGAATCGGAATCCATGAACGATACCGCATATATTAAACTCATTGAGGAAATCTCCCTGAATGCATGGCCATCCCACAAAATGGAGCTGTATGATGGCTGGCTGATCCGTTTTTCTCACAATTACACACACCGCACCAACAGTGTGACACAGGTAGGCGCCTCTCTCATTCCTGTAGAAGAGAAGATCAAATACTGTGAGGAAATTTATCGAAATTATCACACTCCGTCTATCTTTAAAATCAGCCCGCTGATCGACCCAGACTTTGACAAACTGCTCGAAAAAAAGGGGTATGAAATCCAGCACACGACCGAGGTTATGACCATGGATTTTCGTGACTTCCAGCCGTATCCAGCCGTATCTGCAGAATACGAATACTATGGAAGAAATTCAGGTCTCCCCTCTTTCGTAGTTTATCCGGGCGACGTGATCGTACAGCTGCAGGATCGCATCACAGAAGAGTGGATTCATGCCTTGTTTCGCTTAAACGGAACAACGAATCCCACGCTGCGCCGTATCGTCCCGTCCATGTTTAAGGCGATTCCGAAGGAGACCATTGTCGCAAGCATTGAGATCGACGGACGCATGGTGACCTCCGGTCTCGGCATCGTGGATCGCGACCACGTCGGCCTGTACGCAATTTATGTCGATGCAAGCTGCCGGCACAAAGGCTTTGCAAAAGGCATCTGCAGCACGATACTCACAGAGGCACAGAAAAAAGGCATCACCCGCGCGTATCTCCAGGTCGTGCGGGGAAATACCTTCGCGCATCAGCTCTACACCTCCCTTGGCTTCCGTGATCTGTACACATACTGGTTCCGCGTCAAGGGAAACGTATAACCGGCCTTGCCCCGTTTTCCTGGGTGCCTCAGGCTATGCGCACGCTAACGCAGCACAGCCCGATATCCGATCTCCGCAAACGATATCTCATCTCCTTGCACGAATTGGCATTGTTCCTGCGGACGAAGTCTTCTTCCGTTACAAAAAGTACCGTTTCGACTGTTCAGATCTTTTACATAATACACACCTTCACGGCACTCCAGGCGGGCATGTCTTCTGCTGACTGTAGGAGAATCCAGAATCACATCGGATTCTCCTTTAACTTTTCCGACATAGACGGGCGAAGATCCTACAAAAATATCCTGACCAACCATTCCATTGCTTCCTCCATGCGTACAAATCAGACAAATTCCTGCCGGTTCCTGTTCTGGCACAAGGCACCTCGTCTCTTCGATTATCGATGTCTCCTCCGGCGTCGCATACATTTCCTCCTGAAGCATTTGATACAGCTCGTCCTCTTCCTCTGTGACCCAACGATTTCCCTTTTTCTTTTCCTTTGATGCTTTCCAAAATTTATTCGCCAAAGCTTCCACCGAAATGAGTAAGAAAAAAATTCCACCCGTCTCCGTGACTGTGAGCATCCCAAAATAATACACAACCTCCAGAAGCACCAGCAAAATCAGCGTTGACAGCAAAACCGCCGGATGAACAATCTGAAATAGTTTATCCGCAATTCCCCTTGGCTGCCTTTTTCTCTCCTTATGTGTCACTCCATACGATTCCCGAATCTCTGAAGGCACTCCTTCCAATTCATCCCTCGCATAATCTTTCCTGAAATTTTGTCTCTGTCCTGTACCGCCTCTTTCTGTAGATTCCGCATTATCTCTCCTATACACTCTCTGCTTCTCTGCCGTCGAATCTTTTTCGTCTATGATAGCCCGGTATGAAGCAGCATTGTCTGTGTATATTTCCTGCTCCTGTGTATTATCCCTCTGAGTTTCTTCCGCCTCCAAAATCTCTTTCAATGTTTTTTGCAAACTGAAATTTTCTTCCATCGCCTTCTGATAAAATCCATAGCCAAGTGTAACTGCCTGCTGCTCTCTGTGGTCTAATTTTTTTAAGATAAATTCTGCAAGTATTGCAATCGGATAGCTTCCCGCGCTCCCCGGAAGATAACAAACCTGCACTCTATGGCGATCCGGATCAAGATACAAATATTCCGGATCGAACACCAGCTGCATCGGATCAAGTAGAAATCTCTGCATTGCCTCTAAGACATCGCGAATCCCTGCAAGAAGAAAAAAGATATCTTCATAGCCCATCTTTCTTTTTTCATATACACTTTCCAGTGTCTGTCTCGATGTAATTTCATAGTGAAGGTACAATATTCCGTTTTTTCTGGCGCTGTGAAACGGCAATAGCCCGGAAATTTCATTCTGTTCTGCCATTCTGAGCCGATAATCGTCCTCTTCCGCTTCCGGTGCCTCTAAAATCAGATAATTGTTCTGTAAATCTCTTTTATATTCCGCGTTCAATGGTCTCCTCCGGTCAAAAGCTCTCCTGCCCCTTTTATTTTTCTTATCGTGTTGGCTGGATTCAGAATTTTGCAGGTCCATGTTTTTCGGACGTTTAATTTTCCTCCGGTCAGATAGTTCGCCACGAATCCAGGAATCGGATATTGCGCATTCCATAATACAGTCGCTTCCCTGCTTCCCAGCGCTGCGCTTCCATCCAGGTTCCGACTTCCGAGAAAGCGACTTGCATTCACTCCATCGACAACTTCCTGCGCCGCCTCTTTTCGTTCCGCTTCTGTCGCAAAATTGCTCCCGGCAGAAGCTGCCTCACAGACCACAGCTTGCAATGTTGCACCATCGTGAATGAAAAAAGTGCAAATAATCAAGGTCGCAAGGACAAACATTACCATCGTGATTACAATGGACGCTTCTACGGTATAGCTTCCCTTCAAATATTTTTTCTTCATCTTCACATGCCTCCGTCTACGCAAAAATGCAGATAATCCACATCTAACCAGTCATCCCACACCAATAGATCACTGTGCCAAGCAGCAAAAACGGAACAAACGGAATTTCCTTCTTACGTCCCGCCCTGCGAAATATAAGCAATCCCGCTGCCCACAATCCTGCCAGCAAAAACGCCGCGAACAAAATTGTGATGCAGGGCCACAGTCCAACCGATAATCCACAGCCTGCCACCAGAACGCTATCTCCATATCCCAAGCCTTCCCGGCTGATCCAGGATAACAGCAGACAAAAGAGACCCGGCAACAGTCCTGCTGCTACCTCCGCAGGTGAGACGATCGGTTTCACTGTATGTCCCAAGATCGCCAATATGAGATATCCTCCGGCCACCGCTTTATATATTTTTTTATATCTCAAATCTGTAAAAGAACAAATCAGCAGAACAATTCCCGTCAGTACATTTTGATACATACTTTTCCTTCCTGTAATCTCTTTTAATCCGCCCAAATGCACTCATTTCTTTCCACGATCGGGCGTTTGAGTAGCCGATATGCTTTTAATCCACTCAAATATACTCATTTCTTCCCACATTTCGAACATGCTCTCATATCTCCCAAATCTTCTCTTGACACCTGATGCACAGTCCGCTTCAACCCGCTGCATGACAGAGAACTGTGGTATCGATCCCCTTCGCTCGTAATAAAAACCTTTCCGTCAACAGCTGCCCCGCCACACTTCTCACACCGATGATATTTTCCGCCACTATTGTTTCGCAAATGGTCAAGGCTCGTCTCATCAACCTCCCGTATTGACAACTTCAGATGTGTACAATTCGGATCGTCGTGGTACACACTGCCGGTTTCCGTCACATATACATAAGCGTCCTCCTCTCCTTCCCCGCTGGAATCATCCTCCCCGCCTGAGTCTCTCCCTGTCCACGCCCTCACACGGGCACGCTGCAGAAAGAAGCTTCCGGGCAATTTTATAAATCCAATCGGCGACCGTATTTGATACGTCAATACCAGATCGATCGTATCATCCTCTTGCAAGAAAGAAGAAAGCAAAAAATTAATCTTTTTCACCGCAGAGGTATCCTTTGTCTGTGAAATGAGTCTCTGTTTCGCATAAACAGTGGACAGCGCAGTGACGGCAATCTCCGGCACGTCATCCAGATCACCGCCGAAACGCTGCACATAAGCCGCTGTTGCCATCATCTTTCCAGTCTCTGAAATAGACGTCCCGAATTTGACTGCCGTATTCATCACATTTCCATACTGTAAAACTGCAATCATCGCGAACAAAAACATCGGAAGCACCGCAGCCGCCTCCACGGTCAACGTCGCACGAAGCGGGGCAAAAAAGAATGTTCTTATATCCCGATTGCCAATATGCCGATAAGGGGGAGAGAACTTGACCTTTCTTTTAGATTTTTTAAGATAATAAGTACATATAGACAGTGCATTTTTTATAGAACATAAGAACACTCTTTTTCACCCCTCTTTCCTGTATAACTCAATATGCCATACTGCTTTTCTGCTTAATCCTGACATCTCCTGCAGTGATTCGAAAAATGGCGGACGGAAGTCCCGCAAATACTGGCTTACAATAAAAGCTTGTTCCGACCTTGACGGCTACAATACAATTCTCTGCCTTGAACTGCGTGCTTCCTTCCTCCTGAAGCTCCGCCTGAATCATATCTAATGCCCGCATTCTCTGTTTTTTGACTGATCCGAGATTTAGAAGCACTCTCAGATAATCCGTATAGGACAAACCGGTATCACTTCTTTTTGCCCCCTCGCGCAGCACCTCTGTGATTCTCCCCAGATTCTCAAGAGAAAGCGACCATGTCGACACGTCCTTAAAAATCGGAACCTTCCCTCCGTCCAGAAGAATTCTCACATCGACAAGGCTCTCCCCATAAGCCCACGCAAGCATAAGCGCATGATTCGTCGCCTCGGTCAAAAGCGGCAATCCAAAAATTCCTGTCAGCGTCAGAGCGAGCGCTTCCGTTTGTTGGTGAATTGCCGGTTCCTTCAGGCAATACAAATAGTTCATTCCTTCTCTGAGCAGCAGAAGTCGATTTACCACATATTTCAGATTTTTCTCATCTGACTTTTTTCCTCCCAGAATATATTCCATCTGATAGTCAAGCACTTTTCCCGAGCTTCCATCGGCATATCCCGGAAAATGCTCCAGCAAATATTCCCGAAAAATCAGATCACTGAGCAGTCCACTATTTTTCTTTTCAATTGCGAGGTTTCCTTTTCTAAGTCTGTTTTTAGAAGGAAAATTATGTATGTTAATGGTCTTTTTCGAGATTTCCTTGTCCCATGTGACGATTTCCAGCGTGCTCTTTTTCCGAAGCTTCGCAATCTCTTTCAGCGGATTATTTTTCGGTTCTTCCGGCAACACCGCCACCGTTCCTGCCGCCTCCGCCTCAGATTCCATTGTCTCCAGTTTTTTCTGCTTCGTATCTTCCATCTGACTGATCTGAGTATCGCTGTCTTTGAGGCTTTCTTTATATTCTTTCTCCCACTTTTCAATGTCTTCTGTATCTTTCGCGTACTCCAACAGCTTTTCCGCAGTCATTGTCAACGTATTTTCCTTCATGTACGTCACTGCCTGTTGGTAGAAGGGTTCCCCTTGCTCATCTGTCAGCAGGGCATACCCCGAAATACTGCTCTCATCAAGTTCCAGGCGCCAGGGGTCAAAGCATCCCGCCGAAAAAAGATCTTTTCTGGGATTGGCATTGTAAGAAATATAATCCTGCAGTCGTTCGTTTACTTTTTCGATCTGAAAGGAACCATTCCCATATGTCCCATCAAGGGAGAAAATATCGTATTTCTCCAACAACTCTTTTTCAAACTCGCCCAGCAGCGAAAAACTCCCCATGCCCGTAATATTGGCGGCTTGTGCTCTTGCCCCCTGAACTCTGGCGGATTCCACAACTGCACAGATCAGGGAAAGGAACAATATGCACGTCAGGCTTAAAAACACCGTAATTGAACCTTTATATCCGTGTCTGTTCATTGTTTCTCCTTATACACTGTTACTTTGACTTACGATTTTTTTGAAAATACTATTGACCAGACTGGTCAACTGTTTTTTGAAGATCAGCACCAGGCTGATCAAGACGACGAGAATTAAGATAATTTCCACAACTCCTACACCTTCATCTTCGTCAATAAATGTTTTGAGATGTTCCATTGTCCTCCTCCTTTCTCCAACATGATTTTAAAATGACAGAAAGGCAGGTACCATAAGAATGACGAGAACGATTCCAAGCATCAACACCATAGGAAGCAGCAGCTTTGTCCCGGCTCGCTCTCCGATTTTTCTGGCATGGCTCTTTCGCTCGTTCAGAGAAGCCTCCGCTTCTGTTTCGAGAAGATCCGTCAGCCCTTTGGTCCCTTTCCTAAGATTCTGCGACAATACCGAACCGAGCCGTATATACTCTGGAAGTTCGCATCGTCTCCCGAACCGCTCATACGCTTGTGCCTCCGGAATCCCGCTTTGCATTTCGAAGCAGGCACGAAGGACTTCCTCATACGCATAATTGATCGTCGCCTTTTTGGAACTCCCATAGAATGCTCCCGCCTTTGGTTGAAGCACTCTGCTTCTCTGGTATTCTTCTGAGATTCTGGAAAAAGTGCCCTTGATACTTAGCCCGGCTCCGAGTAGCATCGTCATCTTCCACATCAGATCCGGATAGGAAAGCATCAGCTGATTCTTTCTCTTCTCTGCCTTTTGATGTACCTGACTGTCCATCTCCAGATAGACAGCAATGGCAAGCACAAGTGTCAACGCAAGGACGGCAGGCACCGGATTCTCAGATGTCTCATACCAGGTCAGCCTCTTCCCTTCCACACTTCCGGGCAACCTCAATTCTTCCTCATGGCTCTCGTTTGCATCTGCCAACTCCACCTGCTCCTGTATGGATTTGCGAAAACGCTCCTCTTCCGGAAGCTCAGGCGGAAATACCTTTGCAAACGCGGTATATGAAGCCTCCTTCCCGCCACATGTGAGGGTCGCCTGCAGCTCCACGAGTGTGCCAGATTCGTTTTCCGCTTCGTTCAGCTTTCCGCTCTCATCGATCACTCCATACGGTATGGTCGTCCAGCTTATCTGAACCGCTCCATCCTCGAGCGCTTCCGGTAGATACAGATCGTTCTGTACCTTATCCAAGGACTCATTTTCTCCCGGAAGCTGTTCGTCCAGCTGTTGAATCGCATGGTCGAGAAGCTTCTGCTTCTCCTGATCCGTATACTTTCGTTCCTGCACCGTGACCTCTAACTGTTGTGCCGAGTCTTCCCCGTCCACTTGTACCGTTAATGCTTCCTTTCTGTCTCCTTCCCCATAGCCCGGCCGCTTAAGCAGTTCTGTTCCGACATTCTTTTGGTTTCCCAAATAAACCGCGAAGCTCACAAAAGTCAACATCATACCTGCCGCCAATACCGTCAGAAATATAGAAACCTTCCTGACATAATAGTTCTTGACAGCGGCTTTTCCCTCCTGTGACAGCGCTGTCAGCTCCTGCTGCAGCCGTTGCTTTCCCTTTCCCGGCTGATCTAATTTCAGCAGATCAACCAGGAACACTCCCATATGTTCAAATATATTTTTATGTTTTCCTTTCTGTCTTTTCATCCCTTCGAAATTATCCTTATCCGCATTCTTCTTTCAAAAATAAATCCTGTATTCATTTTTTAATCGGATCACACTTCAATCTGCACAATCTTTCTGCCCCAAAAATATGCGACAACATACACCACAAAACAAATTCCCATAACGGCTGTGCCGGTCAAATTTCCATACATCGCAGACAGAAATTCCGGAGAACTCAGTTTGATATAGGCAAGGATCAGAATTGGAATCAGACTCATGATATTTTGCTCCATCGTCTTACCCGACAGGCACGTTTCAATCTCCTGCATGGTCTCCTGTTTCTGCCGAATGCAAGACGCCGTGTTTCTAATAATTGACAACAGATCTCCTCCCGAACGCTTTGCCGTCAAAAACACCTCGGCAAAGCTCTGAATATCGTCAATCGCACAGCGTTTCCCAAAGTCCAAAAATAGCTCCTCCATGTTTCGGTTCATCTCGATCTGCGCATCCATAAAGCGAAATTCTCGCACAATAAATGAATCCGGTTCATACATTTTCTGCAGTTCACGCAAAGCCTCTCTCAAAGAATTTTCTATGGAATATCCTGCCTGCAGGGAAGCCGCAATCATCTGAATTCCATCGAGAAATTGGCGCGTCATCTCACGCACACGTTTTTTCTGCAGAGCTTTCCTTTGCTCTGCCAAAAACAGAAAAGCTCCAGGCAAAAGAATAAGAAATGCAATCCACGAATAGAAGAAAAGATAACTGATACAGCCGTCAAGAAGCATATACAATGCCAGATACTTCATCCATTCTTTTCCTGAAAACTGATACACAGTATAGTCTGGAAGAATGATCTTGCCGTCACGTCCCCTCGCCGATTTCGAAACATCTCTCGGCCGATTTTGAGAAATGCCAGACGCTTGTCCCTTTACGCCTGATAACCTGCTCTTTTCAGTTTTCCTGTTCTTTGAAGCTCCGCTTTTTGGCAGAGGCTGCCGATAATTCTCCCGCATGGATCCTCTCCTTCCTCCTCAAACTCATACAAGACCTGTGTCTGAATCTCCCCTCTTCCACTGTCAAATCCAAGAATCTCCAGAATCTGCAACACTTTTCTGGTCTTGTCCCGGAGTCTCCCCAAGTGCACAATCACATCGATCCCTGACGCGATCTGTCTACGCACCGCTGGAAGCGGAATTTCCATCCCCATCAATACCATGGTCTCAATTCTGGAGAGCATATCTTCCGGGCTGTTGGCATGACCGGTGCTAATCGAACCGTCATGCCCGGTGTTTAATGCCTGCAGCAGATCAATCGCCTCACTTGATCGAATTTCTCCTATAAGAATTCGATCCGGCCGCATTCTCAAACTCGACTTGATCAGATCGCGGATAGTAATCGCCTTTTCTCCTTCTGTGTTGGCGTTCCTTGCCTCCATGCGAACCAGATTTTTGATTCCCTGAAGCTGAAGCTCCGCATTGTCTTCTATCGTAATGACCCGCTCATCTACGGGAATGTAGTGGGAAAGTGCATTCATAAATGTCGTCTTGCCTGATCCTGTCCCTCCTGAAATGAAAATGTTGTAGCCCGAACAGACCAACTTTTTCAAAAAGTCAACTACTTCCTGCGACACCGTTCCCCAGCGAATCAACTGCTCCATCTGAATCGGGCTGTCCGGGAAACGCCGAATCGTGATAATCGGTCCATTCAACGCCACAGGCGGCATCACAATGTTAACTCGCGCGCCGTTCTCCAATCTCGCATCCACGATTGGCACAGCCTCATTGACAATGCGATTGCATCTGCCCACGATCTGTTGCGCGATATCCTCCAATCGCTCTCTCGTGCAAAAATTCTTGTCCCATTGCATAAGTCTGCCGTTGCGCTCGATAAAGATCCCTTCCGTCCCATTGACCATAATTTCTGTCACACTATTGTCGTCAATCAATTCCTGCAAAATATCCAGTCGACGCACCGAATTGAATAGCTCTCTGCGCAGCTCATTGCGTTCGGAGAGGCGAATATAAAAATCAGCTCCTGCCTGTAGAATCAGATCATCGATATTGCGGTAGATCTCCTCATCGCTTACTTCCCGATACCCTTCTAGCTGCTCCATGAGTTTCTGTCTCAGATACGAAAATTTATGTTCGTCCGTTGTCTATACCTCCCATACATGTTTGAGTTGTGGATTCCCGGTCACAACTTTCTTATCTCTCTGGCAGTTTTCTTATCAGGACTCTTCCTCGATCAACATTTTCCGAACATAATTTCCCATCTCACCCCAGAGAAGCTGCTGCATGATATCTCCATTTTCCTTCAGAAGCGGCTGCACAGGAAGTTTAAGCTTTCGTGTTTTCTCCAGGACGTCCTCCAGATCCAGCATGCCGAGCAATTTTTCATATTGAGCCAGCTTCGCCTGAGAAATTGCATCCTCCAGCACGGGAAGATAAATCCGATCACACTCCTGTAGCACCTGAAACAGCTCATCTACCTGCTCACTCAAATCCAAAATCAAAATATCATACTCTCCATACACACTGATCTCATGCAGGAAATCCAGCCATTCCTTTCCAGAGACATCCCTGATATCCGCCGGGGAAAGTGCCGGAGGAATATAATTCAGCTCATGAAATGTCTGAACAATAGAATTTAATTTGTAGATGAAACCACCTTCCTTTTGCCGGGAAAAATAAATCAAATCAGAAATGTCTGTGCGATACTTCTTTCCAAACAGCTCTTCAAATCCGGAAAATTCCTCAAAATTCAAATACAATACCTGATTGTTCTCCGACAAAATTTCTCCCAGGGTCAGTGCAAAAGATGTCTTTCTCGACCGCCCGATCGGCGAATACACTCCATAGATTTGTGCCTTGTGCGTGGCATTTCCGAATATATAGGGCTGTGGATGTGAATCCGCGTAATATTCCAGTACCTCAGCCAAAAGCTGATCCGACGACTGATACTTGTATACAAAAGGATATTCCTCCAATTCCGGCATTGTCTCTCCCTCAGACAACATGATAATACGATTGATCGGAAGGTCCCGGATCTCACTGCACATTGCACGAGTTGAGATCAGGAGAACTTCGATCGGATTATCTCTTGCATATGTCTGAAGGCTTTCTACATTCGTAAATGCTTGTACCTCAAACGGCGTCGTCTTCTTTCCGTTCAGGTAATCCATGAGACTACATGCGTAAGATGCATCCAGATCGCAAACCGCAAATACATTCTTTTTCAAACGCTACCTCCTATCTGACATAGTATTCCAAGTAGGATCGGGACAGAAAAGCAAAACTTCGCCTCTTCCTTTGCCCCACTTATGTATGGTCTCCATTGCCGTTCTCTCGCATACTGACTGACATATTCCGCAAAAAACAAAAGTCGCTCTTCCATATTATGGCGGTGCAACATGATAGAAAGAGAGATGATCCCTCCGATAAAAATCGACCACTTCACACAGGCAAAACACCCGGATGGCCCCAAAAATCCGCCTGCCATGCACAACAGTTTGATGTCTCCCGCCCCGATCATGCGAAAATAAAAGAACAAACCAAAAATCAAAATCGGAAGAACTATGCCGCCCAAATATAAAATTATACCTACAACGCCATTCGTGAAAATCTGGTACAAAATACCGCAGGCAAGCCCCGCCGCAATAATCCCGTTTGGAATTCGTCCCGACGCGAGATCAGATAATACTGCCAAACCCACCAGGCACAACAATAAAATAATATGAACTTCCATCAAAGCAACAACATTCCTCCCTTTGTCTGCGCCGAAATCATACACAAAATCTTATCAATAAGCGCATTGATTTACATTAAATATCGTTCTCTCATGTACTTCCCGTTTTGAAAATATTGGCCCGAACTGGCCTTGATTCGCAAAACCCTGCGACTATCCTGCCGCGCGGCTTTGTCTTCTGTAGATCTCTCTGAAAATCCGGAACCGGATCTCGAAAAAAATATCTTGCCGGAAGCTTCTGCCTCCTGACAAGATACATTATAACACGTTTTTGTGATTTGTAAAGTAGTTTTTGTGATATTTCTAATTTTTTTGAGACATTACAGCAATTGCAATAAGGAAGCTACAAATCATCCATAGATTCCCGTCAACTCTTCTGCTCCATAAACTTCATATAATTAACCACCATCATCGCAATCTTGAACGTCATCGCATCCTCAAAAACACGAATATCCAGCCCCGTGCTCTTCTGCAGCTTCTCCAATCGATACACCAGCGTATTCCTGTGAATATAGAGTTGTCTGGCCGTCTCAGACACATTGAGGTTGTTGTCGAAGAACTTGTTGATCGTGGCAAGCGTCTCATCATCGAAGGAATCCGGCGTCTCCGCTGTAAACACTTCCTTCATGAACATTTCGCAAAGCGGAAGCGGAAGCTGATAGATTAGCCGCCCAATGCCAAGTGTATTGTAAGCGATCACCGCCTTCTCCGTGTAGAAAATCTTGCCCACATCGAGCGCCATTCGAGCTTCCTTATAGGAACGGGATACCTGACGAATCTCATCGACGATCGTGCCATAGGCGATCTTCACACTCGACATCGCCTCAGAATTCAGCATGTCGCGCAGCGTGTGAGCTGTCTGCTCAACCTCGTCGTACCCCTCGTTCTCCTTCAATTCCTGCACCAAAATAATACTCTTCTCATCAACTGCCGTAATGAAGTCTCGCGGCTTGCTTCCGAACAATCCCTTGACGATCTCCATCGCCGCGTTGTCCTTCTCATATTTCGTCTCGATCACATAGACGATCCGACGCACCTCCGTATCGATGTGCAGCTTCCGCGCACGGTTATAGATATCGATGGAGAGTAGATTGTCCAGGAGCAAATTCTGAATATAATTGTTCTTGTCAAAGCGCTCCTTGTAGGCAATAATCAAATTCTGAATCTGACTAACTGCCACGCGCCCCAACATATAAGCATCCTTCGAGGCACCCTGCGCGATCAAAATAAACTCCAGCTTCTTGTCATCAAATACCTTGAAAAAATGCGCTCCCTGGACAACCTGACTGTCCGCTGGCGATTCTGCAAACTGTAAAATTGCATTTTCCTGCACTTCCTCATCCGGAAGCGTAGAAGCAATTAGATTCGCATGGATATCCGTCAGAATAAAATCCACTCTCGTGATAGTATTCAACTCATCCAACGTATTTTGTAAAATCTGACTTGAGACCATGATCCCACATCCTTTTCCTTTTCTGGTTTTCCGGAATTTATAAGCCTTTCAGCTCTTTCTGTCCGAGTCAACTTTACGCTATTTTGTTCATTTATAAAACTAAAATAATCATACTCGATTTTCTAAAATTTTACAATAAAAAAGTGTGCTGCGCCAACTGCTCATTTCCGTACACTGCTCTGTGTATCAAAATTTTCCCCTCAACCCTTACTAAAAAGCCAAAATTTTTATCTCTTTCCTTGGAAAAAACAAAAAAACAAGAACATCTTCGGACGACTTTCCTGTCGATTCTCCTAAAAATGTCCTTGCCCTTTATTTTTATTGCGAAAAATCAAAACCAAGACACTGCGGCAATACGCGCCTATTTTCACCTTGAAATTCAGAACCGGAACACCGCGACTCCGTAAGGCGGCAGATCATACGCGAAGGAATACTCCCTCCCGTCGCACTCCTGCTTCTCTGCCTTGTAGATCTCCGGCTGCTCCTTGCCGCTTCCGCCAAATTCGGCCGCGTCGCTGTTCAATACCAGCTTGTATTGCTTGCGCTTCGGCACTCCGACACGGTAATCCGGGCGCGCCATCGGCGTGAAATTGACGACGAACAGAAGATTGCTCTTGCCATCCTCCGAGTGACGCACGAAGCTGAAAATGCTGCGGAAGCAGTCATCGGCGTTGATCCACTCGAAGCCGCATGGATTGCAGTCCGCCTGGTACATCGCGGGCGTCTTCGCGTACAGGTGCAGCAGCGCGCGCACGTAATTCTGCATCTGGCGGTGCTTCTCCTCGCCGAGCAGATACCAGTCGAGCTCGCGCTCCTCGCTCCACTCCTGGAACTGCGCGAAATCCTGTCCCATGAACAACAGCTTCTTGCCCGGATGCCCGAACATGAACGAATACCCCGCCTTCAGATTCGCGAACTTGTCGTCGTACAGACCCGGCATTTTGTTGATCATCGAACACTTGAGGTGCACCACCTCGTCGTGCGAGAGCACGAGCACGTAGCGCTCAGAGTATGCATAAGTCATCGCGAAGGTCATCTTATTGTGGTTGTAGCGGCGGAAGTACGGGTCGAGCTTCATGTACTCGAGGAAATCATGCATCCAGCCCATGTTCCACTTCATCGTAAAGCCGAGTCCGTCATCCTCCGGGCGGCCCGTCACCTTCGGCCACGCCGTGGACTCCTCAGCGATCATCATCAGACCCGGATAACGGCCGACCATGAGGCTGTTCAGATGCTTGAAGAACTCGATCGCCTCGAGGTTCTTGTTTCCGCCGTACTCATTGGCGACCCACTGGCCGTCCTGCTTGCCGTAATCGAGATAGAGCATCGACGCCACCGCGTCCACGCGCAAACCGTCCACATGGAACTGCTCCACCCAGTAGATCGCATTGGAGATCAGGAAATTGCGCACCTCGTTCTTGCCATAGTCGAAAATCTTGGTTCCCCAATCCGGATGCTCGCCCTTGCGCGGATCCGCATACTCGTACAGCGGCGCGCCGTCAAAATCCGCAAGCCCCTGCTCGTCGCGCGGGAAATGCGCCGGCACCCAGTCCAGAATGACGCCGATCTTGTTCTTGTGCAGATAGTTCACAAAATACGCAAAATCCTCGGGCGTACCGTAGCGCGAGGTCGGCGCAAAATAGCCGGTCACCTGATAGCCCCACGAGCCGTCGAACGGGTGCTCCGCGATGCCGATCAGCTCGACGTGTGTGTATCCCATATCCTTGATGTATGCGACCAGAGAATGCGCAAAATCGCGGTAATTGTAGTAGCCCGCGCTGTCCGGGCCGTGCGGGTGCTTCATCCAGCTTCCCGGATGCACCTCGTAGATCGCGACCGGGCTCTTGTCCTGCTCGAAGCTCTTGCGCTTCTCCATCCAGACAGAATCCGACCATTTGATCCGGGACAGATCCGCGACGCGCGACGCCGTCCCCGGGCGGAACTCCGCGTGATTGCCGAACGGATCGGCCTTGTAGATCTTGCGGCCGTCCGGCGTGTGGATCAGGAATTTGTACAGCTCTCCCTCCTCCACGCCCGGAATGAACAGGTCGTAAATTCCAAGCGGATTCTGGCGCTCCATCGGATACTGCAGCTCGTCCCAGCCATTGAATGAACCGATCACATGCACGGAATCCGCGTGCGGCGCCCACACTGCAAAATACACGCCCTTCTTTCCGCCGACCTTCATCAGATGCGCGCCCAGCTTCTCAAAAATGTTGTAGTGCGTTCCCATGCCGAACAAATACTGGTCATAGTCCGAGATGAACTGCTCCGGACGTTTCGATTCCTTGTTTGCGACTTTCGCGTTTGCCTTCTCTGCCATTTCTAACCCTCTCCTTCGTTTTGTTGCTGAACTGTATCGTTTTACATTCTCTAAATACCGGCGGCCGCACACGGTTTGCCTTTGGCATTGCCAATCACCTGCACGAGCTGTATAAGAAATACAATCTAGCTAATTGCTGCCAGCATACTCCCGCCCGCCGGGAGCGTCACAATGATCCGCCCGTTCTCCTGCGGGACTTCCGCTCCGGTCTCGAGGTCTGTGATGTGCTGCGCGCCGTGCGGCAGCGGCACGGACAGCTGCGCCTCGTTCTCATCGTTATTTACCATCACGACGACCGACTCCTGCTCACCGATCCGTGCGAACGCGTACTGGCGGTTCGTCAAGAGCAGCTCGCGATAACGTCCCGTGCCGATGACCGGATGCTCCTTCCGGCACTTCCCGAGAAAAATCAGGAATTCCTTCAATCCCGGCGCAGGCGGATTTGCGTCCATCGCCTCCGGCTCAAGATACGGCCGCAGCGCCGGATCCCCGCCGTTCGCTTTCCGTCCGTCGACGCCCCACTCCGAACCAT
>CANQEB010000003.1 GCA_947594085.1 uncultured Lachnospiraceae bacterium
ATTACCGGTGTGCGGTATTCTACCAAATTGTACTTTTCCAGCTTGCCGCCGGTCACGTTCAGGTAGCACTGCGCGCAGGCGTCGCAGCTCTTCTTCGTGAGAGCCATGCCGTGATGTCCCGTATAGTTCAGCGAATTCGTGGCTGTGTATACGGGAAGCTCGGCGAGCTCGGCGATAGTCTGGACGCCCAGTCCGCAGGAGATCACGAACACATTTTCCGTGCCTTCCGGGATCGCGTCCGCCAGCTTTTTCGCCGTCTGGGTCTTGTTGCACAAAAAGTCGACCTTCATACTGCCCGTGACCGTCTTGCCGCACTCGGCAGCGATCTTCGCGAACGCTTCGCATTCGGGCTCGTCCGTGGTCTCGAACTCTTTGAAGCATTTGTTACAGGCGATGACGAACAGATGGTCCTTGTCGGCAAGTACCGAAGCCAGCTCGTCATGCTCTTTCAACTGATACTTGGTATAGTTTTCCAATTGCTCACCCACCTTCCATGAGGAATATGTAAATATACAAATCACGCATCGGTTCGCCGTCATCGCTTCAAGCCTCTGCACACGAATGAAAGGATGATAGACGAAGCGTCAGGATTTGTGAATATTGTATAAATAAGTATAGCATAGAACCTCTTTATTATCCAGTCTAAATATAGGAGGAACGGAATTTTTTCTGTAATATTTTGACAGATGCGCGACGCGGGGGTATAATACGGGTGAAAATCGGCTCGTTCGGACGCGGGACATCCGCCGGCGACGCGCGTGAGCCGGGTGGAGGAAAGAGACAGGAACAGTGCCGGAAATTCAGACGGCGGAAATGTGGAGGTGTGCATACACATGAAGGGCGTCAGATTCAGGAAGATATTTGTTACCGTGTGGATGATGGGGGTTCTTCTGTGTACCGGACTGTATGCCGGCGCCGCGGAGACGGAGGCGTTGTCTGAGCGTACCGCGTACGAGGGGACAGGCTCCGCCGGGGCCGTGGATGCAGAAGGAACGGAACCGGAGACGGAGGCGCTTTCCGGTGAACCCGCATCGACGGGTGCGGAAGCCGACGGCGTTTTGGCGGATTTCACGCAGGAGGAGCGGGAGCGCAACGGGGAATTCGGCGTCCTGAAGGTCGGCTATGTCAGCGACCGCAACCCGGTTTCCTTTAAGAATAAAGAGGGTGAGTTCGACGGCGTCTCCCGAAAGATTTTTGACCGGCTGCAGGAGATCAGCGGGCTGCAGTTTGAGTATGTGGCGCTGCCGAGCGGACCGGTGACGTATGATTACCTGCTGGGGGAAGGCTTCGACTTCGTGACCAGTGTGGAGTACAACGAGGAGAACAAGAAGGCCCGGGGAATTTTGATCAGTCATCCCTACCTCACGAGCAAGAAGGTCGTGGTGGGGCGGCAGGATCTCGTGTTCGACGCGAACGCGAATCTGAGCGTGGCGGTCTCGACCGGCTCGCAGACGCTCAAAAAAGTCATGGCGGCCATGTATCCGAATTTCGAGCTGATCGACTTTGACACGATGGAGGATTGCTTCGACGCCGTGAACGACGGCAAAGCGGACATCCTGATCCAGAACCAGTTCGTCGCGGAGCGCTACCTCTACAAGCCGGAGTATGAGAAGCTGATCGTCGTGCCGGTGATTGGCATGGATGACGAACTCTGCTTTTCGGCCGTGACGCCCCTTGAGGAGACGGAGGGAGAGGAGTGGGATCGCTGCGAGGAGCTCCTGAATGAGATCGACCGCGCGATCGCCCTGCTCACCGAGGATGAGGTGACGAATTATGTGATAGAAGGAACCATGGAAAACATCTACGATCTCACCTACGGGGATCTTTTCTACCGCTACCGCTATGCGCTGCTCGTTCTGGCTGCGGCGTTTGTCCTGGTGCTTGTGATGATCGCGATGATCGCCCGCTACCGTCTGCGGACGGCGGATGCGCAGGCGGAAGCGAAGGCGAAAGGCAATTTCCTCTCGACGATGAGCCATGAGATCCGCACGCCCTTAAACGGCATGATCGGACTCAATTACCTGATGGAGCAGAACCTGGACGACCATCAGAAGATGAAGGATTACCTGCGCCAGTCGTCGGCGACGGCGAAATACCTGCAGTCCCTGATCAACGACATTCTGGACATGTCAAAGCTCGAGATGAACAAGATGGAACTGGTGAGCAGTCCGTTTTCCCTGAAGGACGCTCTGGCGGTGATCGAGACGATCGAGAGGAGCCGCATGGCGGACAAGGAGATCGACTTCCGGATGGACATGGATGTTCCGCATCCGTTTATTGTGGGAGACGAGGTACGTCTGGAGCAGATCATACTGAACATCATCGACAACGCGTACAAGTTTACGCCCGCGGGCGGCAGCGTCCGTGTGCAGGTTCGGCAGACGCCGTCCGGAGACGGAAAAGCATCCACGGAGATCAAGGTGTCCGATACGGGCTGGGGGATCAGCGAGGAATTCCAACAGAAGATCTTCCACTCGTTCACGCAGGAG
This sequence comes from uncultured Lachnospiraceae bacterium, assembly GCA_947594085.1. Lineage (GTDB taxonomy): Bacteria > Bacillota > Clostridia > Lachnospirales > Lachnospiraceae > Choladousia. Next base: position 2,490 of record CANQEB010000003.1, read on the forward strand.
CGCAACACGGTCTCAAAGGGCAACCAGGGGACGGGGCTCGGCATGTCGATCAGCTATCTGCTCGCGGAACTGATGGGCGGGAGCCTGAGTGTCGAGAGCAAACTCGGACACGGGAGCTGCTTCACCTTCTCTTTCCCGGCTGAGATCGTGCAGGAAGACCTCCGTACAGGCCGCCAGGAGACGGAGACGCGTGCGGGAGAGACCCCGGAGGACTGCCATATCCTCATTGCGGAGGACAACGAGCTGAACGGCCAGATCCTCACGGAGATCCTGAGAGAAGAGGGATTCCGGACAAGCCTTGCCGTGAACGGGCAGGTGGCGGTCGACCTCTTCAAGGCGTCTGCCCAGGGCGAGTACAGTGCGATCCTCATGGATCTGAGGATGCCGGAGAAGGACGGCTACGAGGCGGCGAAAGAGATTCGCGCTCTGCCGCGCCCGGACGCGAAGACGGTCCGGATCTTCGCCTGCACCGCGGATTCCTTCCAGGAGGACCGCGAGAAGGCGATCGCGTGCGGGATGGACAATTTCGTCGCGAAGCCGGTGGACGTCAAGAAGCTGATCATGCTGCTGCGGTCGTAGAGACACGGCGCGATATTTCAGGGGACTGCGCTTGAATCATGAGTATTCAAAAAAATACAGCCTGTCCGCTTGCAAGAACAGGTAAAGTATTATATACTTCTCGCAGGCACAATGAGCTGTGCAAAAAACGGAAAGCGTGGAAATCTCCGCGGAAGCAGGATGCCTGGTATAGCCAGGAATACAGAAAAAAGGATGGTAGAGTAAGATGGGATTGTTGGAGACATGGAGAGAGACAGCCTATTCACAGGAGGCGGACAAGAAGCAGTTGGAGCAATTCTGGGCGGATTATTTCAAGCAGGAGAAGGGCGTCTATGAGCAGCTTCTGGAGAACCCGGATGAGGCGGTTTCCGGCACGGTGAAGGAGCTCGCGGAGAAGTATGGGCTTTCGCTGATGACGATGGTCGGTTTCCTGGACGGGATCAATGACAGCCTGAAGAAACCAAATCCGATCGATGAGATGGAGGAGGATACGGTCGTCAGTCTCGATTTTGACAAAGAGAGTCTGTACAAGAATATGGTAGATGCGAAGGCGGACTGGCTCTATGGGCTCCCGGCATGGGAGAGGATTTTTGACGAGGAGAAGCGCAAGGCACTATATCTCGAGGCGAAGAAGATGCACACGGTTGTCAAGGGACCGAAGGTAGGCCGAAATGATCCGTGCCCGTGCGGAAGCGGAAAGAAATACAAGTATTGCTGCGGCCGGTAAGCTGTCTGCTGAGGTGATGAAGGATAGTGGTCACCCGGCGTGCAGGAGTACATGGAGGACGAGATGAAACATGTTTTGCAGACGGGATGCCTGGCACTGGGCATCCTTTGTTTTCTTTATTATATCGGAATCACGGCATATGCGGGGGTCCGGACAAGCTTCTCTTGGCTCTGGGTGCTCGCAGGATTCTTTTTCCTGCTGCTATGGCGGCTACAGATTCGCGCAGCGGCGAATCCGGAGATCGCTGCATTGCGGTATGCGGTGAGAGGCTTGTTCGTTTTGCTGATCGTTGCTGTGGCTGTGATCGTGCTGGTGGGAAGCCGTATCGTGGCCGCGATGCATGCGCAGCCGGAGGCCGGGCTTGACTATGTGATCGTGCTGGGGGCGCAGGTGCGCGGCGAGCTTCCTTCGCGCGCGCTTCGCAGGCGGCTGGACCGGGCAGCGGAGTATGCGCGGGAGAACCCGGACACCAGGCTGATACTCTCGGGCGGACAAGGACCCGATGAGGGCATCAGCGAGGCGGAGTGCATGCGCCGCTATCTGACGGAGAAGGGGATCGAAGAAGGGCGTCTGCTTCTGGAGGACAAGTCGACGAGTACGAGGGAGAACCTGGAATTCTCAGCACAATTTCTGGATCCCAGGACAGCTCGCGTCGGCGTGCTCACAAATAATTTTCATGTGTACCGCGCGATGATGCTGGCGCGAAGCCAGGGCTATGCGCACATCTCGGGCATTCCGGCGTTGGCCGATCCGGGTATGCAGCCACACAACGTGCTGCGGGAGATCTGTGGGGTGCTGGCGGAATGGGCGGTTGATGCTTTGTAGATTTTGTTTCAGAAAACCCTCCAGAGATGGGCTCGCCGGGGCATATTCCTTTGAAAACTCCAAGAAATTTATTGACAGAAAACTGCCTATAGAATACAATTATGTTAATATATTTTAGAATCCTTCAGGGTGTCTGGGAAGGAGGATGTTATGAGAACATTAAAGAAAATAAAAAGGCGGCTTTGGGCTGTATTGCTGTGCCTGTGCATGTTTCTGTCTTCATTTGCTTTTGTGAATACGGCTTATACAATGGATGATGATTCCGGGCTGAAATCTGCTTCGGAGATCGAACCGGGTACAGAGACAAGCCTCGATGGTGTGGGGGGGGGTATAAGCGAATCTGACTCTGATCCTGCAGCGTCTTCTGACACAGAGCAGAGCGGGGGAGAATTTCCTGATAAAAATTCAGATTCCAATGAAAAAGAGAAATTGCCCGGATCATCGGATGATCCGGATTTAGATGAGATAGGATTCGGCGGACAGACGTCAGCCGTTCGAATCCTGTCTTTTATTGCGCTCAAAAATGAAATCCGGATACAGGAATATCTTGCGGGAACATCAATAGAAAAGCTTAATTTGCCAAATGAATTGGAAGCCGTATGTTCGGAAGGAACGCGGATGATTCCCGTGAGGTGGAGTTCTGCTCCGGAGTTTGATGATTATGCGGAAGGAAAATATGTATTCCGTCCGAAGCTGGAAAATGCGGCGGATTATGAAATGGCGGAAGGGGTCGAGTTTCCTTCCGTAACCGTAACTATTGTGCCAGCTCCGGTCAGTGGCGATGATGAGATATATGAAACTGAGCTGCAGACAGTCGGAGAGACGGAGCCGTCGAGTGAGTTGCAGACGGAACCATCAGGCGAACCGCAGACGGCCGGAGAGACGGAGCCGTCGAGTGAGTTGCAGACGGAACCATCAGGCGAGCCGCAGACGGCCGAAGAGACGGAGCAGACGGGCGAGCAGCAGACGGAGCCGTCAGGCGAACCGCAGACGGCCGAAGAGACGGAGCAGACAGGCGAATCAGAGGTATCCGGCAATCAGAATGAGACGGAAGTCCTGGAGACGATAAGCGGTCGATTCGTGGTGAAGAAACGGAAACCGTTCGCAGAAATATCGGCAACCGGTGGCCCAGAGACGAGTGGTGGTCTGGAAACGAGTGGTGATCTGGAAACGAGTGGTGATCTGGAAACGGAAGCCTCCGGCGGTCTGAAAGTTACTAAGGAGGTAACCGGTGACAGCGGTGATACGGAGAAACTCTGGGAGTTTACGGTTCATGCGGAGGCGTCAGGTAGTAATCTTAACGGTACTTATGGTGACCTTGAATTTGTGGACGGGGTTGCCAGCTTCAGCCTGAAAAGTGGGGAGAGTGTGAAGGCTCCCAGGCTGCCGGCGGGAACCACCTATACTGTGACAGAGAAAGAAGCAAATCAGGATGGCTATACAACGACCATAACGGGAGAAGAGGGAAGCAATGGCGTTGCTGAAGGCAAAATCGAGGCAAATGCGACAGGAGATCTGACGTATATAAATGACAAACCGGCGGCAGCAAAGCTTTCCCTGAACGTTTCGAAGAGACTGGAGAATGATACTCTGCTGAAGGCGGGCGCTTTTGAATTTACTCTGGAAGCATTGGGCGATGCGCCTATGCCGACAGAGGCAGGTGGCGAAAAAACGCTGACAGCGCACAATGGCGCGGGAAAAGCGGATGAAGCTCCTGCAAAAGCTGCGACTGCCGAGATTGAATTTGGAGAGATCACATATACAAAACCAGGCGTTTATAAATATACGATTACAGAGACAAATGGCGGGGATAACAACATTGTTTATGACGAGACGTCTTATACGGTGACGGTGACTGTATCGGATAAGGGCGGCCGGCTGGAAGCCTCAGTGGACTATTCCCCTGCCTCTTCTGCCACGAGTCCAGGCAGCGCGCTGTTTACGAACAAACGTCTGACCGGAAGCCTCGAGCTGGAAAAGATTATAAGCGGTATGGCGGCAAGCGCAGAGGATACGTTTGCGTTCACGGTAACGCTTGATAATGACACGATCAACGGCTGGTATGGGAAGGAGCCTGCCGATAAAGACAATCCGCAAAGAGGCGACGGCATGTACTTTGATAAGGGCGTCGCACATATTACCCTGAAAGGTGGAGAAAACCGGAAGGCAGAAGGCCTGCCGGCAGGGACAAAGTATACTGTGACGGAAGCTGAGAGCGGAGATTATGCGGTTTCGGTTGCGGGCACGGGTACGATATCCGGGGCTGAGGCATCCGGCACGATTTCACCCGACGGCAGCGAAATAGTAACATACACGAATGCGAAAGAGGCCGCGAAAGTTGTGTTGAAAGGCGTGAAAGAATTTCCGGATGCGCCGTCTGAAGGGATGACACACAGCTTTTTGCTTACCGCCGGAAACACGTCGGAGGGCAGAGACGCCAAATCGCCGATGCCGGAGGGCGGAGAGGGCGGCAGCATCACAGCCTCGCTTGAAGCCAACAGCGGCACATTCTCATTTGGCGCGATCACTTACAAAAAGGCGGGCAGTTATTACTACACGCTCACCGAGCAGAACGGCGGCAATAAGGCGGTCTCTTATGATACGACGACGTATAACATACGCGTCGATGTGACCAGTGACGTCGGACAGCTGAAAGGGACAGTATTCTATCAAAAAGGAAGCGGAGATTGGATCCAGGCGGACGAGACGTCCGAAAAGCTTCCGGTATTCACGAACCGGATGAAAGCGACCGCATCCCTTAAGGTGAAAAAGATTTTGGACGTTGGCCCGCATGGAAGTCATCTGGACGGGAAAACATTTACGTTCCGTCTGACAGCGCACGACGGCACGACGGTAATGCCGGCGAAGGATACGATAACGGTTACTGTTGACAAAACCCATGCTGACGGGGAAGATAAATGGATCAACGTGAGCACGGAAGACTTCTTCGACGGCGTAGTTTTTGAGGAGGGAGAGTATTTCTATACCTTAAGTGAAGTGAATGAGCATTCGCCGGGGATACATTATGATGAGAAGCATTACGAGGTCGAAGTAGATGTGTCTCTCACGTCGGAGGGTACGCTTCAGGCAGTGGTGAAGCTTGACGACGCCGGAGCATCCGATGAGGCGTTGGCTGCTTTTGAGAACAGCTATGATCCGGAAAAGGCATCCATTTCCCTGATGGGGAGAAAGACGCTCGAAGGAGGTTCGCTCGCAGGAGGAGAATTTACGTTCGTATTGTCCGCCGGCAAGGATACGCCCTGGCCGGACACTGCAACGCCGCAGTTCAGTGCGGACGGGACGTCCTGGGCCTGTGAGACGGCAAACAGGAGAGACGGGATATTTACGTTTGGAAGAATTACATTTGAAAAGACCGGTACTTATGTTTATGAGATCCGAGAGAAAAAAGGTGAGCGGACAGACATCAGCTATGACGATGCTGTGTACCGGGTGACTGTAGTTGTGGAAGAGGGAACGATCGACGGCGAGGATACACACACAGGTGTGGAAAGTATGACGAAAAGCGTCACCTATGAGAAAGACGACGCTCCGTTCAGCCTTACAGACAGCTACCTGCCTTTCACAAATAAGGTAAAGACAGGGGTGCTGACCGTCAGAAAGACCGTGACGGGCGACCTGGGCGAGACGGATAAGGACTGGCATTTCAAGGTAGTCCTGACGAAGGACGATGGTACGGCTGCGCCAGTCAGCGGGACATACGGCGACATGTCATTTACAGATGGCGTTGCCGAATTCACACTGAAGCATGGCGAGAGCAAAGAGGCGATGGATCTTCCGGAAGACGTCCTTTACACGGTAACGGAGGCGGAGGCGAACCAGGATGGCTACACGACAACGGCGTCCGGAGACAAGGGTACAATCGAGCGTACAGTTCCTTCCGAGGCTGTTTTTGTCAACAGCAAGTCGGAAGAAGGCCAGGAAGAGCCTCCTGCAGAGACGGAGGGAAATCCAAAGCAGGGAAGCATCAAGGTAGTCAAGAAGCTGCTCTGCGACGGACAACCAGCTTTCGCGGAAGACTATACTTTCTATGTCGCACTGTTTGAAGATTCAGGATTTACGTCCAGGGCGTCCGAAATCCTGCCGTTACATTTCACCCACGCGGCTGCCGCTTCGGCTGTCTTCGACAGGCTTGAAGCAGGGAAAACATATTATGTCGCCGAGGTGGACGCGCAGGGAAATGTGATTCATACAAACGGCGTACTGAACGACGGTACGGTATTCAAGGTGAACTTTTATAACGGCAGCGAAGCGGCCATATCAGAGAATGGGAAAACGGCGAGCGTAGAGTTTGCCAATGAGTTTGTAGAACTGCCGACGAATTTCCACCGCACAGAGACGCTGGTGATCACCAAGATTTTGCAAAATCCGGACGGAAGCCCCTGCAGCAGCGATAGAATCTTTTATGCGGGAATTTTTGATAATCCGGAGTATACGCAGCTGTCTGATCAGGTGGACCGCAACATTGTAGCACTGGAGATGAATGGGAAACCGTCCGTGACAGTGCATGTGGACGCGAGAGGCTGCATGGATGGGGAGCAGATTCCTCTGTATGTGACCGAGGTAGACAAAGATGGACAACTGGTAGACGATTCCCTGGGCTGCGAGGTGAGCGTAGAGGGCGGCGAGCCGGTATTTGACATGGAGCACGGCAGGAGAAATGTGACCATCACCAATCAAGTGATAGAAATCGAGCCGGATACCGAGCTAGGAACCGAGCCGGATACTGAGACTGAGCTAGAAACCGAGTCGGATACCGAGCTAGAAACCGAATCGGATACTGAGCTGGATACCGAGCCAGAGTCGGCAGAGCCCCAGTCTCAGACAGCAGTGGATGATACAGAGTCTGCTCCGAAAACCGGCGATGACACTCTGATCGTAAGGTATATGTTCCTGCTGATAGGCGCGATGTTTGTTCTGCTTGGAATGTATGTTTACCGGCGCAGGAGAAGCCGCAGTATGTCATGATATTTTTGAAGCATGAAAATTTTTAATGTAAGGTTTGACAATCTCACACTGAGGGAGGCTGTCAACAGGGCCAAGATTATGCTTGGGATGAGTTCCTGGCATTACATTGCAGGCACGAACGCCAACTTGCTGCGGATGGCTCGCCGCGATAAGCGTTACTGTGAGGCGATAAATCAGGCGGATCTGTCTCTGGCGGACGGATACGGGGTAATCTGTGCGTCACGTATTCTGGGTACGCCCCTGGCGGAGCGGATTGCCTGTATGGATTTTCTGGATATGCTTTTGCCGGAGCTCCATGGAACCCGGGTTTATCTTCTGGGAGGAAGGCCCGGGACGACGGAAAAGGCAGGACGGCATCTGCAAGAACAGTATCCGGAGCTGCTGCTCTGCGGCGTGCATCATGGATTCTTTGAAGATCCGAAGGCAATGGCAGAAGAGATTGCCCAGAGCGCCCCGGAGCTGCTTCTGGTTTGCCTGGGTTCTCCCAAACAGGAGCTGTGGATGGCACAGTACGGAGCATACACAGGCGCAAAGCTTGCCTGCGGATGCGGAGGCTGGATCGACGTCTGTGCCGGAGATCTCAAACGCGCGCCGATTGGCTGGCGGAAGCGGAACCTGGAATGGGCATATCGATTCCTGCAGGAGCCCTGGCGGCTTGGCAGAGTCTGTATGTCGCTGACTCTCCCGTTTTTGGTACTTGCGGAAGCAGGGAGAAAAGCCCTGGACAGGACGGCGAAAGGGGAGCACCAGGATGGCCGGAAATAAGAAGAACAGACGAAGCCGGACGCAGCGTCAGGCGAAGCATATGGAGCCTCAGAGCGTTTGCGAGGATATTGTAGAACTGTATCTCCTGGCGGTATTTGGTTTTTTTCCACTGATGATCGGACTGGGTAGCTACGGATATGAGAATCTGGTAGAGATGAAAACATATCTCTGGTTCGGCATCAACGTTCTGTGGTTCTCTTGTCTGGGCGGATATCTGCTTTGGTGTAAAAGAAAAAAGCTGTCTGTTTCAGTACACTTTTGCTGGCGCCACGGTGTGGCGCTGGCGTTTCTTATGGCGAATGTTATTTCTGCATGTTTTTCCGGATCGGTGCGGGACAGTTTTTTCATGTTGAGATCATCCAACACCAACAGTGTCCTTTTTATAGCGTCCTATGTAACAGCGTTTATCGGGGTATCTCTTTTTGGACGGCCAAAGGCGATGCATATACGCGCGCTGGGGGTTTCCACCCTTCTGTCAGGGATACTCTCCGCCGTGCAGCTGGCTGGCTTCAACCCGCTGCTCATGTATCCCGACGGGCTGAATTATTATAACAAATACAAGGAGTACACCAGCGCATTTCTTGGAACGCTCGGGAACGTGGATGTTCTCGCCGCGTTTCTCTGTTTCTCCATTCCGATCCTTACTGTCTTTGCTCTGCGCTCAGGCTGCAGACGCGACAGGTTGCTGCTGATTCCGGCGCTGCTTTCGCTGGCAGTGCTGGTTCTGAGTGACGTCGACGCCGGAAAAGTGGGCATGCTTGGCTGCCTGATAATTGCGCCGCCCGTCGTTATCCGCAGCCCGAAATGGGCGAAGCGCTCAGGCGCCGTCTGCGCGCTGGCGTTGCTCCTGGGACTGGCCGCCGTCTATTTCTGGCCCGGGAAATCGGGTTTCCTCTATGAGGCGTCCTCGATACTCCACGGTCATCTTGATCCGTCTTTTGGACATGATCGGATTGGAATCTGGCAGCAGGCATGGAGTCGTATCGCCCGGAAGCCTGTGTTGGGCAATGGTCCCGGTTCCGGGGCCTGGCTAATCGATCTCTATACAGTGAATGATGAAATGAAGCGTGTGGTGAGTGTGCGCAATGCGCACAATACGTACTTTGGATACCTGATGGATACCGGGATTTTGGGTTTTTCCTGTTATCTTGCTCTGATCGGCGCGGGTTGCGCTTCCTGGATCAAAAACAGAAAAGACGATATTATTGCCGCGATCGGCGCCGGGACTGCCTGCTACCTGATTCAGGATTTTTTTAATATCAATATTGTCACCACCGCGCCGTTTCTCTGGATCGGTCTGGGATTGCTGGCTGGAAGACAAAAGGAAGAAGGGAGAACATGGTATGCGCGACCGCAGAGTGCCAGACGCTCAGAAGAGTGCAGAACATGAGTTGACACAGACAGAGGTTCATGACAGGCTTTTTGCCATGCTCTGCGTATTTGCGGACTATTGCGATGCGCATGGTATTCGATATTACCTTTGCAGCGGGACTTTGCTTGGCGCTATGCGCGATCAGGATTTTATTCCGTGGGACGACGATCTGGACGTGTTTGTGCCGAGACCCGATTATGATCGACTGCTTCAGAGCGTTCCGGGAACCGTTTTAAATGGATATACGCTCTTTGCCTTTGAGAAGGGAAATACCTTTTTTCCCCACGCCAAACTGGCGGACATGGATACATTCATACCGGATCGTTCCCTGGGCGTTCCGCACCTCTGGCTGGATATCTATCCCATGGATGGATTGCCGAAAAGTCCGTTTCTCTCGGCTGTCTGGCTCAGAATCGCGCGGGGACTGAAGCGTTTTCCTTCATGGGCGGCTCTTCCCTGGCTTCTTCGCCGTCCCACGCCCGGAAAGCAGATCGTGCGTCTTCTTCTGGCCCCTCCGGTTAAGCTGATCGGAAAGCTGGGGGGAGAAGAATTTTGGACACGAACGGTGATTAAATATGCCCTCCATTTTTCCTTTGAGACGAGCGAGTATGCGGGAGGTGTGATCTCCAGTTCCGGACCGAGAGAAAGGATGCGAAAAGAAGATTTTGTACGGACGATAGAAATTCCCATACGTGATCGGAATTTTCATGCTCCTTCCTGCTGGGAAAGGTATTTGATACAGTTTTACGGCGAAAGCTGGAGGATTCCTACGGAAGAGGCGAAACGTCCGCATATACAGAGGATACTGGTAAGGAAATGATAGATGGATGAAAAGACGTTTGGCATAGCAGAATACAAGTCGGGGACTGACAGTGAAACAAGCGGTTATATTTTGACAGAAGGACAGCGAAGATATTTATCCCTGAAGAGAATTACAGACATCCTGGTTTCGGCCGTTGCGGTGATACTCCTCATAATTCCGATGTTGGCGATCGCGCTGACTTTGAAAATTCTATATCCGCAGACGCATGTCCTTTTTCGGCAGAGGCGTGTAGGAAGGAATGGAGAATTATTTACGCTGATTAAATTTTCCAGCATGAAAGGCAACGCAACTTCGGCTGAATGGAAAGAACGCTCTGAGACGGCGCACACGGGGAGCAGGGAATCGGAGAAATGCGGGGACCGCGTTACCGGTTTCGGCCGTTTTCTGAGGAACAGCAGTTTGGACGAGCTTCCTCAACTGTTTCAGGTGCTGTCCGGGGAAATGAGTCTGATCGGGCCAAGACCGCTGATTCCGCAGGAGAGGGAGATTCATGCCATGCGCTGGGAAGATGGCGTATATCAGCTGCGTCCCGGAATTACCGGGTGGGCTCAGGTGAACGGACGCAGGAGGCTCTCGGATGAGAGAAAAGCAGCTTATGACCGGGAATACCTGAAGCGGATGAGTTTTCTCATGGACTGGAGAATTATTCGAATGACGATAAAGCAGGTAATCCAACGCGAAGGAGTGGATGAGTAATCCGGCGATGGAGACTTTCACATAGATTGGACGAGAGTAACGAGCGAACGGTAAAAGCGACAGAGGAACGCCGGTACCGGACGGAGGTGGAAACATGGTTATGATTCCTGAAAAGGACCGCGAATACATCAGCAATGCGGACTTTCTGCCCTGGGAGAAGCTGAAAAAAAAGACTGTTCTAATCACCGGGGCGACAGGACTGATCGGGCAGACATTGACGGACGTGCTGCTGCATGCGAATGAGAAAAAGAATTTAGACATGATCATATTGGCGCTTGTACTCGATGAGGCGCAGGCGCGACAGCAGTTTTTGGAACATTTGACTTTAGGCAGACCATTGCACCTGCTGGAGGGGACGGTGGAGGAACTGCCGGATATAGAAGGCCCGGTGGATTATATTTTGCACGGCGCCGCAGAAACAGACAGCGAAGCTTTTGTTCGGAAACCGGTGGAAACAGTCAAAACTTCGGTGCTGGGCACGCTTCAGCTTCTGGAACTGGCGCGAAGGAAGCGCTCAGATGGATTTGTTTTTTTGTCGAGCATGGAGGTATATGGGTATCCGCAGCGGGGACACAAGGTCGTGGAGACAGATGCGTGTGTCCAGCGGCCGGAGGAAGTGCGCGGCAGCTATCCCATCAGCAAGCTGCAGTGCGAAAACCTGTGCTGTGCGTATGCTTCCGAATACGCTGTCCCGGCAAAAATTATCCGCTTGACTCAGACCTTTGGACCTGGCGTGAGTGAGGAAGATAGCCGTATTTTCGCGGAGTTCGGCCGCTATGTGCAGGACAGGCGGGACATCGTGCTCCGCACAAAGGGTGAGACGGAGCGTAGCTACCTGTATACTGTTGACGCGGCCGGGGCGATCCTAACTGTCCTTTTAAAAGGGACGCCCGGGCAGGCATACAATGCGGCGGACGAGCGTACTTATTGTTCCGTTGCGGAAATGGCGCGGAAGCTGGCCGACGCCAATGGAATCGGCGTGCGGTTCGAGCCGGAGGATGAACAAAAATATGGATATAGAGACCGTCTCTACATGGATTTGGATACCTCCCGCCTGCGGGAACTGGGCTGGTCTGCGGGAAGCTGCAGGGAAGAGGACGGCGATCCACTGTTGTATATGTATGCGCGGATGACGGAAAGCAGCATCCAGAGCAGGGAGCATAGCGATGGGAGCTCTCATGCGGGGAAAGCCAGATAAAAGAAAAGGCCGTGTTCTGCCGGCTGAGATATCCGGGAGGTCAGGAGATATGCGGAGGAGCTGCGCGAAGCAGATTGACCGAGAAAACAGAAGAGGGCTTCTTACGGATCAGGGCAATCGCTCAAATACACTGGATGCTTTCAAACTTTTCTTTGCTGTGTGTGTCGTTGCGATCCATACGTACGCGCTGGACGGTCTGCCGCAGACGGTTGCTTTCTGGTTGACGCAGGGCGTTTTCCGGCTGGCGGTTCCGTTCTTTTTTGTTGTATCCGGGTTCCTGCTCGGCAGGAAGCTATACGGACAGGGACAAGGAGTATCCGCGACGCTTCGGCGATATACCGTCCGGCTTCTATGGCCCCTGCTTTTTGTAGGTGGCGCGAATGCAGTGTTGGAGCTGATTAGCCAAAGGCTGCAGTATGGTAGAAGCCTCCGATATCTGGCGTGGCTTTTTTTCAGACATATCCTGTTTTATCCTTACGGTGCGATGTGGTTCGTGCAGGCCTGTATTGTCGGCGCATGGCTTTTGTACCCGTTCCTGAAAAGAAAAAAGACCGATGCTGCTCTGCTTGTTGGAGCTTTGCTCTACGGATGGGCATTATTGTGTAACAATTATTACTTTGTTGCGCAGGCGGTCGGATGGAATGGAGCCGTAGATTTGTATATGAATCTGTTTATCACAGCAAGAAATGGCGTGTTTGTGGGATTTTTCTTTCTTGCTCTGGGAATCAAAGTATGGGAGTTGTACAGTGCGGATATCGGCGCAGATCGGAGCTGGCAGCACAGAGGCAGGAAGTGCCGATGCATTGCTTTGGCAGGTATTATTCTCCTCTATGGAGTGGAGATTTATTGGACGCGAAACTGCGCTTATCTGGATGACCGGGCGCTGTATTTGACACATATCCTGCTGATACCGATGTTGTTGCTTTGCATTGTAGATATCAAACTTCCAATTTCGGACAGTGCAGCTATTCGGATGCAAAGAGCCAGTGAGTGGATGTATTTCTCACATAGATTTCTTTACGGACTCGGAGGACTTTTATGCATTTTGAAATTTGGGACAGAATGGCGCGGACCTTGCGCTTTCGCAGAGGTGCTGGCGGTGAGCGCGGTAAGCTTCGTGCTGGTGGTATATTTGCGGCGGGCATTTGTATAGCCGCCTGTATTTTGAGTGTGAGCGGGTTTTTGCTGATTCTGTATTTTTCCGGCCGCAGCAATTGGAAATTCGCTGCTTACGGCGTATGCGCATTCCCGGAAAAAACAGTCTGTAGAGGCAGCTATGATGCAGGAGCAGTGACTATAGAGAATAGCGAAAGCGGAAAGATGGTAACTTACGGAGCGGACGGAGTGAGTTTTTATTACACGAAGCTAAATGCGAAGCAGGATAATTTTGTACTGTCCGCGCAGGTTACCGTGGATTCCTGGACAATGACCAATGGGGAGGACGACGGTTTCGGCCTGATGGCATGCGACTCTGTGGGAAAGAACGGAGATACTGTGGATTTCTGGAACAATTCGTACATGGCGGCGGTGACAAAGGTGGAATACTGCTGGAATCCTGAGACGGAGAAAGTATCCAATGTGGGAGAACCCATCGTCATGCGGCAGGGGATTGCCGCAAGAGAGAAAATAGGTTCTGTCGAAGCGTATCCGGAGAATGCGCAGGAGGCGGCGCACGCGCAGACTGTCAGAACGTATACGCTGGAGGAGTCTCAGGGGAAAAAGGGCGCAGGGACATACAACATTATCGGAAACTATACATCAATCGCTGAATCCGGAGGAGCAGAACATCCGCCTGCAGGTACGGTGGGGGAGGAGGAACTGCTTACCACTGTCAAATTGGAAATATGCAGAGATAATACCGGTTATCGGCTTCGCTATATCGAGGAAGACGGAACCGTACATGAAAAGCTGTTTTACGATAAAGAAAGGGAAAATCTGACCGCGATTGATCCGGAGCATGTATATGTCGGATTCTTTGTGACGAGACAGGCGTGCGTCACTTTTCAGGATATGGAACTGACCGTGACGGATGCACAGACCGATCCGGAAGCGCAGGAGGAACAGCCGGAGGTGCTGGATCCTGATTTCAGGGTGACGAGTTCCCATACGGCAAATGCTGAAACGTATGAGCTGGTTTTCGAGACGAATTACGGCGGCTTGCTGACCATAAAGGATGAGCAGGGAGAGACGCTCACCGCAGATATCGTTTTAAAAGCAGGGGAAAGTTTTTCTCTTCCGTGTCAGCTGCAGGAAGGGGACAACCGATATGAGATCAGTTTTTTGCCGGAAAACGGTGCAGAAAGTGAAGACTATGGAAATGGCCGGAACAGACAAATAATCCTGTCGGACCTGTCAGAAGCGGTATTCTGGCATACGGTTTCCTATTGGAAGATTGGGGAGGAAAAGGGGGATATTTATACCTCTCCGGATGCAGATCAGACAGACGATATGTCTGTACTGGCAGGGAAGAAAAGCGGTTGGACCGTTTCGGAAGGAAGCGGAAAACCGGGGACACGTGAAAACCCGCTTAGCCTTGCGACGGCGGTGCAGTATGCGGCGCCCGGGCAGAAAATTCTTTTGACGGAAGGGAAATACCAGTTATCAGAGCCGATTATGATTGAGCGGGGACACGATGGAACAGAGGAAGAGCCGATTTGTTTGCTGTCTGATCCGGAAAATAAAGAAAGACCGATTTTGGACTTTCAGGGAAAATGTGAAGGGATCACACTTTCCGCGGATTACTGGATTTTTGACGGATTTGACTGCACCGGTTCCGCCGTAAACGAATACGGGGTTCATCTGACCGGAAGTCACAATCGGATGGAAAATCTGGAGATCTACCGGAACGGGAACACCGGCCTGCATATCAGCAGTTTGTCCCTCTGGGATGATATTAGCGAGTGGCCTTCGGATAATCATATTCTGAATTGTACCTCCTATGGAAACTGCGACGACGCCTACGAGGACGCTGATGGTTTTGCTTGTCAGTTTACGGCCGGGGCGGGAAATGTGTTTGACGGATGTACTGCGCATAATAATGCAGACGACGGCTGGGACTTTTATGCGAAGGTATGGCTGGAACCGCTGGGTCCGGTCACATTGAGAAACTGTACGGCATATCGAAACGGCTATCTGGAGGATGGCAGCGAGGCCGGAAAAGGGAACGGATTTAAGTTGGGCGGCGATAATATGCCGGGCGGGCATATTATGGAGAACTGTTTCTCCTATGAAAACAGGGAGGACGGAATTACATCCAACACTTGTCCGAATCTCACACTGATTGGCTGTACGGCATTTGACAATGAAGGGTACAATATCCATTTATATACGGACAGTCAGAAAAGTACGGCTTACCTTGTGCGGGATACCCGCTCCCTGAGAACAATCTTAAAGAATGGCAAATCAGATCTTTTGGAAGGACGGGGAACGCAGGTGAAAGAGGATTTATACAGTGAGGGAAACTATTATTGGGAAAAACGTCAAAAAGCGGCAATTAACAGCAAAGGAGAACAGCTCATAGTGGAGAAGTTATCGGATACTGCGGAACCCTGAACTAAGCGAAGGAGTGGAATTTATGAAGAGCACGGATATTTTGCGTATAGAAAGAACCGACAAGGATGAACATACTTATGTTATTCGCTGGCATATGACACATCTGTGTAATTATTACTGTGATTTTTGTATACAGGGAAACCGGGAACGTCACATGAGGCGGGCACAAGGAGAATCTGCGCAGATGAGAAAAAGAATCTGTTCCAATTTGATCGCATTTATTGAGAAGGAGCTAAATGGAAAGGCGGATATACTATTCTTGTATCTCATAGGCGGGGAAGTCACTATCCTGGAAGATTTTGTGTCAATCGTCAGACGATTGCTGAGGGTAAAGTTTCAGGGGAAAATACAAATGCATTTCACTACCAACTTTTCTATGAGCAAAAAAATGTGTCGAAAATTAGCAACTATTGCTATGGAGGGGAGGGACAGGAAAATTACCGTGAGATGCAACTACTATAAGGAATTTACGGATGAAGAGCATTTCATGGAAAAAATAAAAGCATTGTCAGATAAGTCAGGCTACCAGAAGTTTTTGATGAAATATATGCATAGAAACAAGATTTCATTTACGATAGGCTATCCGCTTTTTGAAGATCAGGATTATACGAAATATCTGCGGTTTTGTGAGAATAATCCACAGTATGCATCACGGGTAATACCGTTTACTATACGGGATTATAAAACTTCTGTTTCGCAGTCAGTAATAGAAAAGTTGAGAGCCGATGATGAAAAAAACAAGATAAAATCAGTACGAGTAGTATGGAAAAATGGGGCAGTAAAATATTTTAGTGAAACAGCAGATCCGTGCTTATTTGCTGATGAGGGTCCTTATTTTCGGCCAAAAGGATTTTTGTGCGATATTGGACGCCGTTTTCTGACAATTGATCCTTTTGGAAATATGAGCCGTTGTGTTGAAGCGGCTGAGGAAACGAAATTTGGTAATTTGTGTGATGAGGTGCCGAGATACATGACGGAAATGCTTCGCTGTCCAGCGGAAAGATGTGGATGCCGTTTTTATTCTTTACTGGAAAACGATATGTAATGGAGATGAAAAATGAGAATTGTATTTGTCACCCAACATTTGACAGATGGAGGTGCAGAGCGAGGAATGATCGCGTTTGCCAATGCTCTGGCACATATAGGGGAAGATGTCTGTATTGCATATATGGAAGATATAGGAATTGATTATACATTGAGTTCGAATGTGCAGACATTTCTAATACATCATAATTCTAATGTACATATTCCCAGGCTGAGAGGTTTATGTAATATTTTATTGCCTGTAAAATTGCTCCGTGAACTTTCTGGAGATGTTTTTATATCCGACAATTTGTCATTGAAATATAATTGGAAAGTTTGGATTGCTACTCTTTTTTCCAGAGCAAGGATGGTATATGCGATTGTTAACAATATGGAGAAAAAGGAACTGGATCAAAAGAAAAGAGAACAATATGAACGAACGTGTCGACAGGCTGATGCTATTTGGATACAGACGGAAGGACAGAGAGAACTTCTCCCTTCATATGCGCAAAGGAAGGCTTTTCAGGTTCGAAATATTCTGGATAAACAATTTCTTAATACGCAAAAAACATACAATAAGGAGGTATGCCATTTTGTAAGTGCGGGACGTTTACATCCACAAAAAAATCAGGAATTGCTGATTGTAGCTTTTGCTCGAATGCTTAAAAGAACAGGAAACAATACCGCCACACTTACCATATATGGAAAAAGTAAAATTAGTATTTTTAAAACAGAAGAGAAATTGAAAATGTTGATTCAGAAATATCATTTGGAGGAGCGTGTATTTCTTCCAGGCTGGGTAAAAGATATGGAGGACAGATTTGCACAGGCGGATGCCTTTGTGTTTGGCTCGGATTATGAGGGGCTTCCCTATGCACTGATGGAAGCAATGGGCTCCGGCCTGCCCTGCATTTCTACGGATTGTCCCACCGGGCCGTCAGATCTGATCAAGAGCGGAGAAAATGGGATATTGGTGCCGGTTGGGGATGTAGACGCTATGTCGCAGGCTATGGAATTGTTTATTAAGGAGCCGCGGACGGCGGAACAAATGGGAAGACAGGCAAGGCGGACTATGCAGGAGTGGGATAGTGATGAAGAATTAGCAAAACAGCTATTAAGCCAATTGAAAAGAATCTGTAGTTAAAGCATGAAGGTGTACATTTATTGGATATATTATGAGAATTGTTTTCATTATATCACAATTGACCGGCGGCGGGGCAGAGAGAGAAGTGGCAGCATTTGCAAACGAGCTGGTTCAAATGGGGGAAGAGGTTCATATTGCATGCATTCACAATGTAGAGGATGATTATGCAGTGGATGTACGAGTACAGAGACATTGGCTGCAGGCCTTTCGAATGTCCGGACACCGGAAGCTGCGGAACATTTGCACACAACTTTCCATGGCAAGGCAGCTGCGAAAGATTCATGGGGATGTAATCTTGTCTTTTTATGTGCCGCACAATTATTATTTTCGACTGTTTCTCGCAACAGTTTTTTCAAAAACCAGCTTGGTATATACCGTGCGCGGTAATCCGGAGAGAGAGATTCCGAACCCAATGGATAGGCGCAGAAAGGCTCTTGCTTGCCGGTTTTCCGACGGTGTGTGGATTCAGACAGCTGCGCAGAGGCAATTTTTCCCTAAGTCTATGCAGAAAAAACTGTTTGAAGTACACAATATTCTCAATGCTAAGTTTTTAGAGATACCAAGAAAAAAAGCGGAGCAAGTGGAGCATTTCATCAGTGTAGGGCGACTGCATCCACAGAAGAATCAGAAACTTTTGGTGATGGCTTTTGCGCAGATGATCCGCCGGACTGGCAATAGATCGGCTACCTTAACGATATACGGACAGTCCCGAAGAAATTATCGACAGACTGAGGAGGATCTGAAGGAGTTAGTCAGTCAGCTTCAACTCGAGGATCGTGTTTTCTTTCCAGGGCGGACAAGAGAAATTGAGAAAATATATGAGGAAGCGGACGCATTTGTGTTCGGTTCAGATCATGAGGGATTTCCAAATGCGTTGATGGAAGCAATGGCGGCGGGTCTTCCCTGCATTTCTACTGACTGTCCCACGGGTCCGTCAGAATTGATTATAAACGGAGAGGATGGGTTGCTTGTACCTGTGGGTGACGTGGAAACTATGGCTCGGGCAATGGAATACCTAATTATTCATCCGCAGAAGGCAGGTCAGCTTGGCGAGGCGGCAAGACAAAGGATGCAAAAATGGGGAACGGCGTGGGAACAGGCAAAGTGTTTGCTGGAAAATCTGCATAGGATCTGTTCTTAATGAGGTGGCTGATGAAAATTATTTTTGCTTCGGATCAATTACAAAATGGCGGAACAGAGAGAGAGGTTGCTGTGTTTGCCAGCACGCTTGCAAAACTGGGACACGAAGTTCATATTTTCTGCGTTAAGGATCTGACAAGTGATTATGCAATTGATCAAAGTGTACATGTGCATCATTTCGCGCTTGTTTCTCGTGTGAATATTCCAAAGATACGTGTGCTGTTTCGATGGCGGAATGCGGTCCCAAAGTTACGATGCCTGCATGCGGATATTATATTGTCGGCCAATTTGTCGTTCAAATATTATCCGGTGCTCTGGCTGGGCACTTTGTTTTCCGGAACGAAGCTCTTACTTGCGGTTCGCAATAATCTGGAAGAAAAGTATACGAAAAAAAGAGACAAGCGAATGTGGAGGTGTGCGGCGCATACGGCGGATGCCATCTGGATTCAGACAGAGGCTCAGCGCCGCTTTTTCCCGGACCAAATGCAGGAGAAAATATTCGAGGTTCCTAATATTTTAGATCCTCGTTTCCTTGAAATACCGGAACGGGAACGAACAGAAATCCGGCGAATCATTACGGTGGGCAGATTCCACTCACAAAAAAATCAAAAGCTGTTGATTGAGGCATTTGCAAGGATGCTGGAAAAGACAGGGAACAGGGATGCTACGCTTACCATATATGGACAGTCGATGCCGTGGGAGGGCCCGATTGAAAATGAATTAAAGGTTTTGATACAGACGAATCATCTGGAAGAACGCATATTTATGCCTGGACGCATGCAAGAAATTGAAAAATGTTATGAGCAGGCGGACGCTTTTTTGCTCGGTTCCGATTATGAGGGGCTGCCCAATGCCTTGATGGAGGCAATGGCGGCGGGGCTTCCCTGCATCTCCACAGACTGTCTCACGGGTCCGTCTGCTCTGATTAAAAGCGGAGAGAACGGATTGCTGGTGCCGGTGGGAGATGTGGAGGCCATGTCACAAGCAGTGGAATATTTTGTCCGGCATCCGCAGCAGGCGGCTGAGATGGGAAAGGCGGCGAGAAAGAGGATGAAGACATGGGAGAGCAGGGAAGAGCTGGCCGGAAAGCTTTTGGAAAATTTACGGAGGATTTGCGGATAACCTATGAAGATTGTATTCATCGTAAAGCAATTGGCAAATGGTGGCGCTGAGAGAGAAGCGGTGGCTTTTGCGAATGAGCTTGTTAAGATGGGAGAGGAAGTCCACGTTGTAAGTATTGTCGATTCGAAGGATGATTATGTCGTAGATAAGCGGATACATAGACATCTGTTGCATGGCGACCGGATTACGATACCCAGACTGAAAGGCGCATGCAATCAGCTTTTAATGGCATCATTACTGCGGAAAATTCATGGGGATGTAGTCCTGCCATTTTATGTGACCTTCCACCTTGCGGTTTTGCTTTCCGGGAGTAGACTGATTTATACCGTTCGGACGAATCTGGAAAAGGAGCTTCCAAAGAAAAGCGATTGCCTTCGAAGAAAACTGGTATGTCGATTTGCGGAAGGTATCTGGATTCAGACAGAAGAACAGAGGCATTTTTTTGCGGAGAAATTTCAGAACAAATTGTTTGAAGTACATAATATTCTTGACAACCGTTTTTTGCAAATCCATAAACAGCCCGCAGATAAGATAATGCGTTTTATCAGCGTGGGCAGGCTGCAGCCGCAGAAAAATCAGAGGCTGCTGATCGATGCATTCGGAAAGATGATTCGACGAACCGGCAATGTCCTGGCTACATTGACTATCTACGGCCGGGCGCACAGCGACTTTCTATGGCAGGAAAAAGAGCTGAGAGCACAGGTCGAGGAACTTGGATTGAAGAACAGGGTGTTTCTTCAAGGCTGGGTGAAAGATATTGAAAAACGATATGAGGAAGCAGACGCTTTTGTACTCAGCTCGGATTATGAAGGCTGTCCCAACGCTCTGATGGAGGCGATGGCTGCAGGGCTGCCCTGTATCTCTACCGACTGCCCTACAGGACCTTCTATGTTGATCAGGAGCGGAAAAAACGGCCTGTTAGTGCCGGTGGGGGATGTGGAGGCGATGTCGCGTGCGATGGAATATCTGATCGAGCATCCCAAGGAGGCCAGTCGGCTGGGAGATGCGGCGCGGCAGAGGATGTGCGAATGGGGGACGGCGCAGGAACAGGCGGAACAACTTCGGGAGAATCTGCGCAGGATCTGTTTGGAATAAGGAGAAGTTGATGAGAATAGTTTTTGTGACAGAGCAACTAGGAGAAGGCGGGTCAGAGAGGGAGATTACTGCATTTGCCAGCGCGTTTGCGGAAATGGGACAAGAGGTTCACATTGTCCGTTCTAAAAATTTGAAAAAGGACTATGAACTTGATCAGAGAGTGCGCTTGCACTATATACCGTATATACCGCTTCCTTCGCGCATAAAAAATGCCAGATTGAAAGCTTTGTCCCGATGGTTGAATGTAGTACCACAGATCCGGCGCTTGCATGCAGATATTTTCGTGCCGGTTAATCTGGCACCGCCATATTATCCGTGCCTCCGGATCGCTACATTTTTTTCCAGAACAAAGATTATATACGCAGTTCGAAACAATCTGGAGAAAAAATATGTCAATAAAAAAGACAGCAAGAAATGGAGACGTGCGGCCTGTCTGGCGGATGGAATTTGGATACAGACAAAAGAGCAGCGTATGTTTTTCCACCAAATTTTACAAAAAAAAATATTTGAAGTTCCCAATATTTTAGACGCGCACTTTCTGGATATTCCTGAGCGCGAACGGAAAACAATCTGCCGGTTTATCAGTGTGGGAAGGATTCACCCACAAAAGAATCAGAAGCTTCTGATCGAAGCATTTGGGAAAATGGTCCAGCGGACCGGAAATACGTCGGCTACTTTAACGATTTATGGCCGGGTACTTGAAAATTTCAGACAGACAGAAGAAGAACTGAGAGAATTGATTTGGAAGATTGGATTGACAGACAGAGTTTTTCTTGCAGGCAGGGCGAACGACATTGAAAAACGATATTCAGAGGCAGATGCCTTTGTGTTCAGCTCGGATTATGAAGGTTGCCCGAACGCGCTGATGGAGGCGATGGCGGCGGGTCTGCCCTGTATTTCTACAGATTGTCCTACTGGTCCCTCTTCCGTGGTCACAAGCGGAGAAGACGGACTGCTTGTGCCCGTGGGGGATGCGGAGGCGATGGCACGCGCGATGCAGTATCTGATCGAACATCCACAGGAGGCTAATCGCCTTGGTGGTGCGGCGAAGCGGAGGATGCAGGAATGGGGAAGCGCGCAGGAACATGCGGAGCGTCTTCTGGAAAATTTGTGCAAGATTTGCGAGCGGAGAAAACTCTGAGAATTGGCATGCGGGAAGCTGAACCTATGGCGCAGAAAAGATATTGGGCAACAGAATGGTCGGAAGAGGAGAGATGGACATGTTTGCCGGAAAACAATTTGCGAACATATATCATGTGTGCATTCTGAATTGGAGAAAGTTTCGACGCTGGCTGTTTACCTTGCCGATAATCCAGAAGACTGTCCATAAAGCATATATGCCGGATAAAAAGTTCGTATTAAGAGAGTACAAAAAACGGCTTGGCAAACTGCCTGATTTGGACTGTCCGAAAAGCTTTAACGAAAAGAATAGTTGGAGAAAAATTTATGACAGAAACCCAATATATACTTCGATGGTTGACAAATACTTATTGAAGGGCATTATTGCGGAAAGAGCAGGGGAGCAATATGCTATCCCTTTAATCGGGGTATGGGATACCCCGAAGGATATTGTCTGGGACAACCTGCCGGATCAGTTTGTACTGAAATGTAATCATGAAAGCGGCTCTGTCGTAGTATGCAGAAATCTGCGAGATTTTGATAGACAGCTTGCCATTGCAACCTTGAGCTGGAGACAGAGGAGAGATTATTATCTTAAGCACAGGGAGTGGCCGTACAAGAATGTTAAAAGAAAGATCATAGCTGAAGAGTATGTGGGTGAAAATCTTTTAGATTACAAAAACTACTGTTTTAATGGAAAAGTTCTTTATACATTTGTGTGGAAAAATCATTCCAGGAAAGATGGCCATAAGCCGGATGTATATTTCTGCGGTGCATATGACCGACAATGGAATAAAACAGAATTAGAAATTAGTCAGCCGTCAGAAAATATTATAGTAGAAAAACCGGCATGCTATGAGGAAATGATAAGTGTGTCGGAAAAAATGACAGATGAGGAGATACCGTTTGTCAGCGTCGATTGCTATATTATAAACAATAGAGTGTATATTGGAGAAATGACATTTTTCCCAGGCGGCGGATATCGGGAGTTTAAGGATGAAAAATGGGATATGATTTTGGGAGATGAGGAAAAGCTGCCAGGAATCGATTACTGAGTAGAAGAATACATTGTGTTCCTAAAAGGGATAAAGCAGGATTGATAAGATGAGAGTTGCATTTATTGTATCACAGCTGACAAACGGCGGAGCGGAGAGAGAAGTGGCTGCTTTTGCAAATGAGCTTGCCGGCATGGGAGAGGAAGTACATATTGTCTGCATTCATGATGTGAAAGACGATTATATTGTGGATAATGGGTTGGTACACAGACATTTGCTGCATCCAGCGCGGTGGTCTGTTCCAAAGCTGAGAGGTGTGTGCAATCAGTTTGCGATGGCGGTTCAGCTGCGGAAAATACGCGCGGATGTGATTCTGGAATTTTTAGTGCGGTATGACCGTTACGGCCTGTTGCTGTTTGCAACACTGCTTTCTAAAACAAAGCTGATTTATACTGTCCGTGTCAGTCCGGCTAACGGAAGCTCGAACGAAATGAACCGGTTTAAGCATAGGATGGCATTCCGGTTTGCGGACGGCGTCTGGATCCAGACGGAAGATCAGAGACAATTTTATCCGAAGTGGGTACAGAAGAAAATGTTTGAGGTACACAATATCCTGTCCTCTGCCTTCCTGCAGATTGAGAGAAAGAGCAGGGAGCAGATTATGCGATTTGTCAGTGCAGGCAGACTGCATCCGCAGAAAAATCAGAAGCTGTTGATCGAAGCGTTTGAGAGAATGATCCGGAGAACAGGAAATACGTCTGTCACGCTGACGATTTATGGAATTTCCAGAAAGAATTATCGTTGGGCGGAGGACGAACTGAGAGGTTTGGTGGAACAGTTCGGGCTGCAGGAGAGGGTTTTTCTTCCGGGACGAGCGGACGACATTGAGGCAAAATATGAAGAGGCGGACGCTTTTGTGTTCGGCTCGAATTATGAAGGTTGTCCAAATGCCCTGATGGAAGCGATGGCGGCAGGTCTGCCCTGTATCTCCACCGACTGCCCCACAGGACCGTCCATGTTGATTGAGAGCGGGAAAAACGGTCTGCTGGTGCCTGTGGGAGATGTGGAGGCAATGTCGCGCGCAATGCAATATTTGATCGAGCATCCGCAGGATGCCAATCGTCTGGGAGATGCAGCGCGGCGGAGGATGCAGGAGTGGGGGACGGCACGGGAACACGCGGAACGGCTTCGGGAGAATCTGCGCAGAATATGTTTGTGAACCATATCATGAAATAAAACAAGGAGAGAGAATAATGGGGGAAAAGGCCGTAGCTGTCAGAGAAAAGAGATATACGCATAATCTTGGCACGCAAAAGAAATGGGGAGGAGCAGAGTGGATCATAGCCGGTTGTGTGCTTCTGATCCGAATTCTGTTTTATCTGGCGATTAATAAGCCGCAGATAGAAGCGGACACAAAAACGTATATAGAACTGACTTGGAATACATTTTTGGAAGGAGAGCGTATGCCGCTGTACCCACTCCTCATTCAGGTGAACCGGCTTTTGTTTCATGACGGATATTTGATGGGTGAGGTCGGTTTCCAGATTATTGTCTCGCTGATTGCGGTATGGTATCTGTACCGTGCGGTACGGATGGCGACGGAGAACCGGAAGATTGCCTGTGCTATAGCTTTCTTCTATGGGGGAAATCCGTTGATTTTGCAATGTGATGTACAAATCCTTACAGAATCGCTCGCACTCTCGATCAGTGTGTTTTTGTTATATCATACAGTCTGCTATATACGGTCGCATTCTTTTAGAAGCGGGATGGCGATGGTATTCTGTGTACTGCTGTCAGTGCTTCTGAAATCAGCGATGTTTGTTTATGTGATAGCTTATCTGATCTTTATGGCGATACAGTTTTTCTGCTTGAAGGATATGAGGAAGACAACATGGAAGTTGTCCGCCGCTCTGCTTGGAATTGTCTTTTTGCTTTTGATTCATGCAGGACAGGTATGGAGAAATGCAGGAACATTCAGCATAGACAAGAGAGGACCAACTCATATATTGGTAGCCTGCCTCGAAACAGATTTATATCAAAACTATCCAGATCAAGAATTGGTGGAAAAGATAGAAAAGATATGGCCAGAAAATGATACATCGGTCGATGTAGCAACGACACTTAACCCAATTAGGCATCTGTTTGGCGAGACAGTGAAAGAGCGAATTGTTCGGATGAACGAATTTAATAGGTACTGCATTCGGTCAGATCCGAGTGTGTTTATAAAATATATGCTTCGGCGTTTTTCAGCTACAATGGGGCTGGAGTACAAATTAACGGTGTCTGATGTGAACGAAGGCTCGCCAGTATTCCGTAAAATATATCAGATTCAGCTAATCCTGTTTCCGCTGCTGAAGATTGGACACGTTTATTTGATCTGCGGGGCGGTTTTGCTGTTGCTGATCGCGAAATGGAAGAGAGACAAGGAATGCCCCTGGTATTATCTGGGAACAGCGGGAATGATCCTGGTGATTCTGGTTTCAGTAACAGTGGGAACATATAGCAGTTATAAGCGTTGTTCCAGCTATGTTCTGCCGTTTGCCTTTTTTGGACTGGCGCTGCTGTTGAAAGATTTTCTTGCATGGATAGAGTCGTGAACCATGTCATGAAATAAAACAAGGAGTAGAGTCAATGGAAGAGAGCGTCATACCTGTCAAAAAAGGACATACTCATAATTTTGGTATGCAAAAGAAATGGGGGAGAGCGGAATGCGTCATAGCTGCTTGTGTGCTTCTGAGTCGGTTTCTACTTTATGTATCTGTTGGCATACCTAAATGGGGCGGAGATACGCAAACATACTTGGATCTTACTTTAAAGGGTTTTCTGAGAGGAGATCGTATGCCGTTGTATCCGTTGGCCATTCGACTGAACCGACTCTTATTTCATGATGGATATCTGATAGGAGTGGTGGCTTGCCAGACGATCGTCTCGCTGATTGCGGTACGGTATTTATACCGTGCGGCGCGGATGGCGACGGAGAACCGGGGGATTGCCTGCGCTGCAGAACATCTGCAGAATCGCTAACACC
>CANQEB010000004.1 GCA_947594085.1 uncultured Lachnospiraceae bacterium
AATCTTCGTCAACCCGGTTGACCGCGACGGTATTAGCCCGGCTCTGGACAAACTCGAAGAGGCTGAAATCCCGATGTTCGGTTTCGATACAGAGGTTACCGACATTGATAAGCTGGTGACATATGCTGGTTCCGACAACTACAATGCCGGCTATGTATGCGGTCTTGACCTGATCGAGAAGTGCCCGGACGGCGGTCCGATCATCGTTCTTGATTCTCCGACAATGCAGTCTGTGGTAGACCGCACGACTGGTTTCCTGGATGCTATCGAAGGCCACAATTTTGAAGTTGTTGCTCAGATTGACTGCATGGGCAATCAGGAGCAGGGTAACCTGAACGGTACAGACGCGCTGACCGCTCATCCAGATGCTGTTTGTATCTTCGGCGGAAACGACCCGACGGCTCTCGGTGCACAGGCGGCTGCAGAAGCTGCAGATTCTGACGCTTTGATCTACGGCGTTGACGGATCTCCGGACGTAAAGGCTCTGATCGCTGACGGCAAGATTACCGGTACAGGCGCACAGTCTCCGATCACCATCGGCAAGACGATCGCTGAGCTGTATTACAAGTGGAAAGACGGCGAAGAGATTGAGGATCGTTATCCTATCGAGACCTTCATGATCAACTCTGACAATATCGAAGAATATGACAACGGCGGTTGGCAATAAGTTGAACATCCTGTTGTTATAATGCGTGCT
The DNA here is from genome assembly GCA_947594085.1 of uncultured Lachnospiraceae bacterium. GTDB lineage: Bacteria > Bacillota > Clostridia > Lachnospirales > Lachnospiraceae > Choladousia. Next base: position 698 of record CANQEB010000004.1, read on the forward strand.
CCGGCGGCTTTCGAGCCGCTGGGCGCGATAATTCAAGGAGCGGCTTTGTTTGTATCCGCGAGCAAAGCCGCTCCTTGAGTCAGTTAAATATATCTATCATTGATAAAAATGGAACGGTGGTGAGACTCATTGAGCGAATACCTGCTCGAAATGAAGAATATCTGTAAATCTTTTCCAGGCGTAAATGCCCTGCAAGGTGTAAATTTCCAGTTGAAATCCGGTGAAATTCATGCACTGTTGGGTGAAAATGGCGCCGGAAAGTCAACATTGATCAAAGTGCTAGGCGGTATCTATCACCCGGAGGAAGGGCAGATCTTTATTGATGGCAAAGAAGTCGCTATCACAAGCGTGAATCGCGCCCGCGAAAACGGCATTTCCATCATCCACCAAGAGCTTGTGCTCGTCCCCCATATGACAGTTGCAGAAAATATCTTTCTGGGGCGTGAGCCTATGGGGTCGTTGGGTGTTAACCGTGCTCAGATGAGCAAGGATGCCCAGAAGATGCTGGACACCTTCGATCTTGACATCGACGCGGACAGTCTGATCGCAGACCTGAGCATCGCCCAGCAACAGCTTGTAGAAATCGTTAAAGCAATTTCCTTTAACTGTCAGATACTGGTGATGGATGAACCTACATCCTCCATCTCAGACAGAGAAGTTGATCATCTGTTTGAAATCATGCGTGAACTTGCCGCAAAGGGCGTCGGTATTATCTACATATCTCATAAAATGAGTGAGCTGGACGCAGTATGCGACCGAGTGACCGTGCTGCGTGACGGTACTTATGTAGGTACCTGTGTAGTGGCCGACACACCCCGTGATCAGCTGATCAATATGATGGTCGGACGTGAACTGAATCAATACTATACCCGCGACCATGTCAAGTCCACGGATGTCGTATTCAAATGTGTAGATATCGACGATGGAAAAAAACGTCTCAAACGTGTGGATCATGTTAGCTTTGAAGTGCACAAGGGTGAGATCGTTGGCTTCGCTGGTCTGGTCGGCGCAGGTCGCAGTGAAACGATGCAATGTCTGTTCGGTCTTACGAAGGGTTCCACCGGAGAAATATATATAGATGGTAATAAAGTTAATATCAAAACCCCTGTGGACGCAATGCGCAGCGGAATTTCGCTGGTACCTGAGGACCGCAAGGTTGAAGGCCTTTATCATTTACAGAGTGTGCGCTTCAACTCTACGATTGAAGTACTGCAGGAATTTATCAACCATCTGCACGTGAATGAGGCACGCGAGGAGGAGATTACACAGGAGTTCATTGATAAAATGAACACCAAAACGCCCTCTCAGTTTCAGACGGTCTCCAATCTCTCGGGCGGCAATCAGCAGAAGGTCATGATCGGGCGCTGGCTTGCCACTTCCCCAAAGCTTTTGATCCTGGATGAACCTACCCGCGGAGTTGACGTCGGCGCGAAGGCTGAAATCTATGAGATCATGAACAGCCTCACAAAACAAGGCGTATCAATCATCATGATTTCCTCAGAGCTTCCCGAGATCATCAACATGGCGGACCGTGTGTATGTCATGTGCGAAGGCAAGATCACTGGCTGCATCGACTATGAAAACCTCAGCCAGGAGGCTATCATGAAGCTTGCGACACAAGAAACAGTAGGAGGAAATAAACAATGATTGAAAGATTTGGAAAAAGCGTGAAACGCTATTTCAAGGATAACCTCGGCATCCTGTGTGCGCTGGGTGCCATGATCATATTTTTGTATATTTTTCCACGTACGCATGCCACATTCCTGACTCGGACAAATATCTTTAATGTTCTGCGTCAGAATGCGCCAAACCTGCTGCTGTCCTGCGGAATGACGATGGTCATCATATTAGGCGGCATCGATCTGTCCGTAGGTTCCATCATCGCCATGTCAGGCGTATTGGGCGCGGGCGCGGTGGTTTGGGGTGGCGCACCCGAAATCGTCGGCATACTGGTAGCAGTGCTTTCCGGACTGCTGTTTGGTCTATGCAACGGTTTTATCATTGCCAAGACCCAGATTCCTCCGTTCATTGTAACGCTGGCATCGATGAACATCGCCAAAGGTATCGCCTATGTATTCTCCGGCGGCAAACCGATCCGCTGCATGACCGATCCCTGGAAGTTCCTGGGCGCGGGCTTTGTGGGGCCGATTCCGACGCCTGTGATCACGATGTTTGTAGTATTTATCATTTCAGTGCTGTTCCTGAACCGCACGCGGCTTGGTCGTCACATCTACGCTGTTGGCGGCAATGATACCGCGGCAAAATTCTCCGGTATCAGCACTGCAAAGGTTAAATTTGTGGTATACAGCTTCAGCGGTCTGATGGCAGGCCTGGCTGGCATCACCATCGCATCCCGCTTGTACTCGGGCACCTGCAGGTCCGGCGACGGCGCAGAGATGGATGCCATTGCGGCAGTAGTCGTAGGCGGCACTTCCATGTCTGGCGGTTCCGGTCGTCTGGGTGGTACCCTGATCGGTGCTCTGATCATCGGCATACTGACGAATGGTCTGAATCTGATGGGTGTAAACTCTGACTGGCAGTATATCATCAAGGGCGTCGTTATTTTACTTGCTGTGTACGTAGATTTCCTGCGCAGCAACAAGAAGGCAAAATAATTTATTTAAAAAGGCCAATAGTTTATTTGTGCGGCTGCTATCTGCAGCCGCACAACAATTAATTTCCGATAAAAAATAATCTTTGACTATTCTTGTTCTTCTCAAAAGCATGTCAGAGCAATGGCGAAATCGCCTTCAGCAAAGCGCCCTCGATCTTCAGGGAACGCTTCTCCTGCCGGATTGTCTCATTCGTGACGACGCGACACTTCTTCAGCGTCTTGTGGAAGTCCGCCTCTATCTCCGGGATACAGGACGTTTGATACATGTAGGTAGCACACTCAAAATGATGATACAGGCTGCGGTAATCCAGGTTGATCGTGCCGACCACTGCCCTACAGTCGTCGCTGACAAACACTTTCGCGTGTACAAAACCCGGCGTGTACTCGTAAATCTTCACCCCGGACGCCAGCAGGGACTTGTAGTGCGTCTTTGCAAGCGAATATGGCGCGGTCTTGTCTGGAATCCCCGGCAGGATCAGCCGGACGTCCACACCACGCTCGGCCGCGAATTTCAGCGCCGTCTCCATCTCGCCGTCCAGAATCAAATACGGCGACATGATGTGCACGTAGCGAGTCGCGCGGTTCAGGATGTCCATGTAGACGCGTTCGCCCACCTTGTCCGCATCGAGCGGGCAGTCGCCGTAAGGGATTACATAGCCGTTCCCCTGATCCGCAAATGCCAAAGCTGTCCCTTCCGCCACTCGCTGCTCAGAAACCGATATTGTGCCGTCCGTCGCTTGCTGCTCCGATGTCTGGACGGTATTGTCCTTCGGCTTTCTCTGATCTGACTTCTGCTCCAACATCGGAACTTTCACATTCAGGTACTTGTCGTACTCCTCATGTCGCTCCGTGATATTCCACATCTGCAGGAACATGAGCGCAAAGCTCTTCGCCGCCTCGCCCTTTAGCATGACCGCGGTATCCTTCCAATGCCCGTATTTCACGATATGGTTGATATATTCGTCGGCCAGATTCACGCCGCCGGTAAAGGCCGTGTGTCCGTCGATCACGAGAATCTTGCGATGGTCGCGGTAATTATAATGCGTTGACAAAAACGGCGACATCGGCGAGAAGGACTTGCACCGGATCCCGAGCGCCTGCAGCTTCTTCGGATAATCGTGCGGCAACGTGGAGAACTCGCAGGTGCCGTCGTACATGACGCGTACCTCCACGCCCTCCTTGACCTTCTTCGCAAGGATTTCCAGAATCCTGCCCCACATCAAGCCCTCATCCACGATGAAATACTCCATGAAAATATAGTTCTTCGCCTGCTCAAGCTGCCGAAGCATCTCCGCAAATTTGTCTTCTCCGAGCGGGAAAAACGTCGTCTGCGTATTCGCGTAGACCGGGAAGCAACCGCTCCTGCGGAAATAACGCGCAAGCGCCGCCTCGTGCGGATCCTCCCGCTCCAGCGCCTCAAGCACCCTCCCATCCTGAGGAAGCTTGTCCTTCGTCGCCGCGAGAATATTTTCGAGCCTCTTCTTCTCCGCGCGGTGTCCGGTCTCACTCTGCGTGTACCAGAACAGCAGCGCCCCGAACACTGGCACAAGCATGATCACAATCAGCCAAGTGATCTTCGCCGTCGGATCCAGCGTACTGTTGATCAGGTACAGCACCATGACGATCATGAAGAGTACCGTCCCGCCCAACACATGCGGCAGAAATTCCTGGAACCAGCGGAACAAGCTAAACAGCATCAGCGCCTGCAATACCAACAGCACCAGCATGATCCCCACCCGGCTGAACAGCGCGTGCATGATTCCCTTCTGTCCTTTTTTCAGCAGACTCAATCCATTGCTCTGTTCGTTCGTATCCATTTTCAAATCTCCCTTCTGATTACGTTTTATTATATACGCTTCACGTACAGATTACAACACGAATCGGAACACAAAACGCAACGCTTTTTGCCATAAAACTATTATATAGCGTCTGTATAGAAATCCATCATTATTCTTTAGCTTATTCTTGACAACACATCTAATTGAATATATAATTTTGATATCATTTTAATATCACTTTTCAAGAACGGAGGATAGCCATGAAAGAAAAACTGATCAACTTAGAAGAAAAAGAAATCATCGGAAAGTCTGGTTTCCTAATGCTCCTTGCCGGCATCTTCGGCATCCTGCTCTCCCTGCCCTGCTTTATCGCACCGGCGGTGCTCGGCCTGCCCGTCCCTGTCATCGTCTTGGGCGTCATCCTCGGCGTCGTGCTCGTCATCGGCGGCATTCTCATCCTGTGCGGCCTGCATGTCATCAATCCGAACGAAGCTTTGGTCTTCGCCCTCTTCGGCCAGTATTACGGCACCATGAAGAAGCCCGGCTTCTACTGGATCAATCCGTTCTGCGGCGCGCTGAACCCGACCGTCAAGCCCGGCGTGGTCTCCGCCGGAAGCGGCGGAATCACCTACACCTCGCTCAGCAAAAAAATCTCCACCAAGATCCTGACGCTGAACAACGAACAACAGAAGGTCAACGACCAGCTCGGCAATCCGATCGAGATCGGGACGATCGTCATCTGGCAGGTCACGAATCCGACAAAAGCCGTGCTGAACGTCGAGAATTATAAGAGTTACCTCTCAATCCAGTGCGACGCGATCACGCGCAACATCGCCCGCTGCTACCCCTACGACACGAACGACGACGATGAGAAGACCCTGCGCAGCAGCACGCAGGAGGTCGCGGAGATTCTGAAAAAAGAGCTTCAGGAAAAAGTAGAGAACGCGGGCATCACGGTCCTGGAGGTGCGTATTTCCCGCCTCGCCTACGCGCCGGAGATCGCCTCCGCGATGCTGCAGCGCCAGCAGGCCGCCGCGATCATCGACGCGCGCCAGAAGATCGTGGAGGGCGCGGTGTCCATGGTAGATATGGCATTGCAAAAACTGAATGAAAATGATATTGTGGAACTGGACGAGGAACGCAAGGCCGCAATGGTGAGCAACCTGCTCGTCGTGCTCTGCGGCAACAAGGACGCGCAGCCGATCGTAAACAGCGGATCGATCTACTAAGAATTGTTCCAGATGCTGCAACAGGGACAGAGTGTCTTCGGACGGACGCCCCTACAAATTCGCAGCTTGACTTGTCGTGGCTGAATGCACGTGACAAACTACAGAGAATGATAGAACTGATATAACAGAAAGGAGGATAGCGCATGGACAAGAAAAAAGAAAACGCGAAAAAACAGATCCCTCTGCGGCTGTCCTCCTCCCTCTACAATGAACTGGCCGCGTGGGCGGAGGACGACTTCCGCTCCGTCAACGGACAGATCGAGTACCTGCTGACTGAATGCGTCCGCAAACGCCGCCGAAGCAAAAGTCAGTCCTCCGAGTGAGTATCGGCAAAATTAAAATCAGGGGATCCTTCTCTCCTTATCGGAAAGCCGAATCCCCAACTCTTCTGTCTCTCATGAAACAGCCTGCCTCAGCACATCAAGCCTTTTATAAAACATTTCTCTCCACTCGTCCTCATCTCCGAAAATCATCGGATCCACTTCCTGTATCTGATTCAGCCCAATCTTTCTGACAGCCTCTTCCGCCGCTTCTTTCTGTGTCATTCTTTTTGAATATACTGTCTGGCAATTCGCGCCGTCCATCGTTTCATAGCTGTAAAAGCTCTGATTGAAGTCCATGAGCGGATACAGGGAAATGTAGTCATTTGTCGCATTGTCGACCATAAAGCCCCAGTTTTCCGGATGCCTGTCCGTATTCCCGACCAGATAATCGATGATATTCATACCGTAATAGGTCTTTTTATCGACCCGTATGCACTCATCCACTGTATTCAGGCCATGGTTACGCGCGTAGACATCAAACGCCATCTTTGAGACGATTGCGTATTCCTTTGAAGTCACGATACGGCTTTTCGTCACCTTTTCTCCCGCATAAACGCTTTCTTCGTACTTCACCTGCTTGTAGTCAAAACACCGGCAGATCCTACTTGCCAGCAGTTCTCTCTTCACGGCGTCCTCTCCGCCATCCTTTAAAAGAAGAAAGCCTTCTTTTCCCCTGATCCAAGCTTTCGGGAAACAGCCCCTTGTCGACAGATCCTGCGCCAATTCACGATTGGTAACGGTCATCTGTTTTCCTCTTAACGGCAGCTCCACAAACGCCTCACTCAACGGGTTATCATACAAGTTAATATCTTTGTACAAAATATCCTCGTCCTGCGTTTTCACCCAATAAACGTCTGTCAGTGACACACAATGATACGACAGCGAGATCTCCGCACGACCCCTGTCTGTAACCGCCTGCGCCACGCCGATACTGTTTAGGATTTCTTTTGCATACTGCCTGTCCAGAGAAAGCACCCTCGCCGCGCACCAGTGATAAAAGTTAATCAGATTGTTGACCAGGGCATCGATGCTGGCTTTCCTCAAGATAAAGATCATAGGGCAGGAATTTTTCTTTATACACAACCACTTTGCCCGTGCGACTTATTCTGGCTACCATGTCGGATCCATGCATAATTTCGTAATCTGCAGAGCTCAGATTTCCCTTCAATTCCCTCGCCTCCTGCCTTTATACCTATTCCGTTTTATAATAGTATAATCTGCCGGGAGTTTCAAGGATTATGGTCAGAATTTCCCCTGCTTCTTTGTCAAAGTTCCGATGATCTGGTACAGCGTCTGATACAGTTCCGCGGCTTTCTGCGGTTCGAGCTCTACGCAGGCCGCAAGTCTCGCAGGAACGGTGCGCGCCTTTTCTCGCAGGGCAGTTCCTGCATCGGTTATGGAAACGATCAGATCGCGTTCATCTTCGGTCGAGCGGCGTCGCGCCACATACCCTTTTTCCTCCAACCGTTTGAGTAAGGGTGTCAGCGTGCTGGAATCAAGATACAGGTATTTTCCGACTTCCTTCACCCGCAGTTCCTTATGCTCCCACATCACCATCATCGTGATATACTGCGTGTAGGTCAGGTCGAGTTCGTCGAGGTACGGCTTATATGCTTTCACAATTTCTTTCGCGCAGGCATAGAGTGGAAAACATATTTGGTTTTCGAGTTTTAGTGGGTCAAATGGAACTGCCATGATTTTTACCTCCTCTACGATATGGTCCCCCTTGCAAAATCCGCGGCGGCCTTTTGGTCGGCCTCATTTGGTCTGCCTTTGTGAAGCATTGCAAAAGCGCCCCGGCAGGAAAATTCTTCTTTCGCAATAGGGATTTTCTTATCCGCAAGCAGCTTTTCCACATACTTGCGGGTAGATTTGACGGCGGCGGATGTGCTGAAATTCACGACTTTTCCCACGGATACATGGATGCCGCTGATGAACTTTTTTACTTCGTCGTCTACATCGAAGGCATACGGGGCGCTGCCGAGGAACAGAATATCTACATCTTCGGTCAGCGGTTCCGATACCGTTTTTGCTTCCACGCCAGCGGCTTTCGCAATCGCCTCCGCAATCTTTTTCGTGTTGCCGCCTCTTGAATAGTACCGCACTTCAATATTCATTTCTTACAGCACCTCCTCAACCTTTGCCTTTACCTTGTCAAGAGATTCGGTCGGCTCAAAGCGCGCAACGATCTCTCCGTTGCGGTCGATCAAAAACTTCGTAAAGTTCCACTTGATATTGCCGTTGTTCTTGTAATCCTTGTCCATCTTCTTGGCAATACCCTTCAACATCAGTCCCATCGGACCGGAAAAGCCGGCAAAGGTGGTGTTCTCCGTCAGATATTTGTAGAGCGGGATCGCGTTGTCACCGTTGACGTCGATCTTGGCAAACTGCGGAAAGGTGATGCCGTACCGCCCGGTGCAGAAGCTGTGGATCTCCTCATCGCTTCCCGGAGCCTGCTCCCCGAACTGGTTGCAGGGAAAATCGAGGATCTCCAGCCCGTCTTTCTGGTGAAGCTCATATAAATCCTGAAGCTCACTGTACTGCGGCGTAAATCCGCACCCGGTCGCCGTATTGACAATAAGCAAAACCTTCCCCTTATAATCGGCCAGCGATATATCAGTTCCCTCCTGCGTCCTGATCTTGAAATCATAGATACTCATAGTTTGGTCTCCTTTCATTTACTTTCATCTTAGTTGTATAATATTTAATCTCGTGCGATTGATTGTAGTATACTTCCACTTTTTCTTGTTGTCAAGACTGTTTCTAAAAAACGGTCGGTCAATATTTGCTTTTCAGCCCAACATAATTCAAAACTTTATTGCACAGGTTTTTTCCAAGACGAATGTCCTGATCCAACAGTCTATCCAAGCAGATTTCCACATCCGATGCTGCAATCAGTTATTTCTCCACCAACCTTTTCACTGTTCTGACCTCTTCCTCAAACTCCTTATCTGACATATCCAAATATGGAAGTCCAAGTTTTCCGTACATCTGTATCAGTTCCATTTTGCTCAATCCGAGGAGTTCCGCCGCTTTTCCATGGGAGATTATATCGTTGGCTACGCTCGGATATAGCAGCATTGCATTTCTGACCTTCTCTGTCGTTCCGTCCAGTACATATTGGCGGATCGTTTCCGGTATTTTTATTTCTATATTCGTCATCACCATAAAGTCAAGTCCTTCTGTCCTTTCATCGTATCAAATATGTTATACACTTCCCGATTTTTAATCACAACCGGATTTTTCAGCTATGTGTTCAGAACAAATCTTTCCAGCCTTTTATCATATGTTACAAAAGCCCTTTCCATTACTTTGTATCTCCCGAATTCAGCCAGTCCAAAGTAATGCGATGTGCCGCAAATATAGAATCCTTCCGAATTACCTTTGACGGATAATACCTGCAGTCTGCCTCCCAACCCGTATACATAACAGCATTCTGCCGGATCTTTGCAGGCGGCGCAATATCGACATTTGCTTTTTTGCACTCATTAAGCAGATGGTCTATATCATGCCCCCAAAGGTTCAGCCCTTGCATACTCGCCTTCAGCTTAATCGTCTTTTCAATGGCCTGTTGGATATGGTATGCGCCAAGCAAACGCTCATACTTGTCATCTGAATTACCCCCGACCAATGCCATCTTCAAATCCGCCAATATCATTGCTTTAAGCTTTTTCTGCTCGCCCGTCATATAAGATCACCCCATCTCTTTCAATCTGGTTCCACAACGCTGTTCCTTTCATATTTTTCAAATCACGTTTCCCGCCAAATGACAATATGTCATAATCAACCTTTCCATCATACAGGTCGAACAATTTCAAACGGAATTCCCTGTATGCCTTGTTTTTTTCCAATTTTCCTGATGTCATCGCGAGATCCAGCGGTTCCACATACAGATCAATATCCGAGCCTTCTGTATTTTCACTTCTGGCAACGGAGCCAAACAGAATCACACGCCCAAGAATACTGGCGTATTCTGCGCATATTCTTCCAATATTTTCTATACAGCTTTGTCTGTCGACTCTCATTTCATCATCCTCTTTCGGCATATTTATTATATTATAACTTTTTTTCATTTTGCTTTCAACTATAACACCGAGAACTTTGCTATCTGCTTTCAGATTAATAAATGTTATAGCAAATATCAGCTCAACATCTCGTTTCTTACATCATTAAATTCATTTCCTTTACATATTTCTTGCCAATGCCTAACCCCGGGAAGAATCTCTCTATTACTATGTAAAGAAATTTGATATGCTAATCCTGCACATGCTCGTCTAATACGGGCAGCTACTTTTACACTTTTTTCCGAACTTGCATTATTTTTATATATAGTGGCTTTTTCCAATGTAATTAGTAGCTTATCTACCATCCGTATGCTTTCGCTTGTGAAAATTTCACAATCGCTGTATAGCAAATTATGTAATACAACTATTGCAGATTCTAATCCCGGCATTTTTCTATTTCTTAATAAACCAATTATTTCGTTGAAAAGGTTATGGGCAAATTCTGTGTGCGGTTCTCTTTCAATCAAAATATATGCCGCATTAAATGAGTCAACCGATGTCTGCATTTTTTCTGAATAAAAGTTATCTATCAATTTTTCAACAAAAGATTTTTTTAAGTGAGATGGAATAAACAGAATACTTAAAATGCATGCATCAATATTATATCTTTCCATCTCATCCAACATCACCCTAATAGCTTTCTGACATTTTTCGGATAATGTTACCTGTGCACTTTTATAAAGCTCTGCCAGCATATATAGCATTCTATTAGCACGTGTTCGATATTCGCTGAATCCCAATTCTCTATGTGTATTCTCTATTTTATCTTTTAATATTGTCCAGTAATTTAATGCGTCCCAATAAATGTCTTCTACATCTTCTGCACTCCAAAAATCAACATTTTCTGTCCTCAACAAAGCAATTATTTCATTTATATAGCGAATCTCTCCCATCGTAATCCTGCAACCATTTTCTTCTGCAAAAAGGGCCATCATACCATTTCCTGCAAGGTATTTTTTTATAGAAACAACTGGTATATTTGCATTTCTATACTCAAGATTCATATAATTACTTACATACCAATTGGGCAATTTAGGAAGACCGGTTTGTTCATCAACTCGACTCCATATTTTCTCCGTTAATTTATATTTCTGCTCTTTATCAAGCATTCCTATATCCTGTAATATAATTAATCGTCTAACTTTTGTTGTCCAAACATACGGGGAGTCATTGCTGTCAGATAATAACCATTCTATTGTTCCATGTTTAATTATGCACAATTCTTTGTATTGATTCAAATTATCTTTCTGGAAATAATAGTCAAACAAATCTGTAGCAGTAGCATATCCCCCTATAATTGGATGTTCTATGATTTTCGTCTGTATCAATTCACCTAGCATCCTCATTTTATTCTTTTCAGAAATCTGTTGCATAACTCCATGAATAAATAAATCTATTCTGTCATTCAATCTTAAATTGGGTGTTTCCATAATATCTTTAATTAGTAACAATACCTCACGCTGTAATTCTTCCGGACATCTACTAACACATCTCATTAAGATTTCCGAAATATTTATTTGCAATCTTTGAACTACTCCACCCCCTACATAATCAAGTTCGGACATTTCTTCCAAATTCTCTTCAAAGACTTCAAGCAAATATTGCAATTGCATATTTATTGTTCCTTGATCCAACAATGCCATTTGTCTCCGATTATAGCAGACTTTTATTCCTTCTATCCCACTCCCTCTGAGCATCAATTGTAACGCAAGAAAAGGGGTTATTTCTTGTAAAGCCTCAAACCACACACCTTCCAGATACCCAATATAGTTAACAGAATCACTTATTAATGGCATTGCCATTGCATCCATAACGCGGTATAAATAGTAACTTTCTTCACATATAGATTGTGCTCCAAATATTACCACTTTATCTCTGCTTAAATCGAATAACTGTTGATCATTATATTTTTTGGCATGCCATTTTAATAACTCTCTTTCCACATAAGTACATGTGCCCTTCCAATCAAAATAGCATCTTCCTTCTTCAATCTGAGCTAAAACCTGGTTTATTTTTTCCTGCTTTTTTTCATATTCACCTTTTTTAAATGCAACCCCTTGTTGAATTAATGATTCCAAATGTAATAAAGCCACGTATAGAGATTCTAGATTCAACTTATGTCCTTTATTATCTACTTCATTTAAACTAAGTATTAGATCTGTTTTCAACTCTCTTATTTGAAGCAATGCCTCCTCTGTGTCACCACATTCTATCTTAGTGCCAATAAATTGAAAACGATATGGATAAGCGTCTCTAGGTAAAGAACATCTTCCACACAATCTTCTAACTTTATTCATTTGATAACGTGAGAGTGTATATTTCAGTTCTTCAATGCTCAATTCTTCTTTACCTGTAAAAACGATTTTGCTAAACTTCGTCAGAATATCAAAAACTGTCTTCCAGCCTAAACAATCTCCGTCTTCGCGATACTCTCTAAGTAATACCATACCGATATAAAACCATTCCTCAATGTTCTTTTTCTTCCTTTCATCATCTGTCTCGCAACTCTGAATGATTTTTCGATAATAAGTATCCCAAATATTCCGTATATTGCGTTGCAAATAAAATGAATACAATAACATTCCTGTCTCATAGCGCCATACAAGTTCATAGCATAGCAACATTTCCTTTTCCAAAGGCAAAAAATCTAGCCGAATCCAATGTTCATATTGGTGAGTTTTTCTATAAAGCTTTATATGAACTTGGTATGGTGCAATGTACCACCCTGGATATAAAGTTCTCTCTTCTCGCCATTGTTCAATAGCACTTAATGCGCATTCTTTTTGTTTACTTACATTCTCCGTTAAGCCTTCATCAAGTAAGCTTCCAAGATACCATCCATTTCCGTTAGCCATTTGAAAATATTCGTTAAAAAAAGAATCCTCTCGATTACTGTTTTGCTGATAATTAATCCCCTGATTTTGAATACGTTCATAAATCTGTCCTAGTAATTCGAGTTGTTGATCATTGGATTTAATCAAACTATATTGATTATTCAGTAATGCATGTGTATTATCCCTTGTTTCCATTATAAACGATAACTGCATGATATACGGAAAGCACTTCCTTATATCTGCGAGCACTATATCTGTAAAATTCTTCAAACAACGCTCCCGATTATAATTCTGCATACAGTTTTGTGCCAATAAGTCTTTGACATTTTTAAATAACTCATTTTCAAATTGGAAAAAATCTACTTTGAGCATTGCCTTTGCAAGTACCTTCATATTCTCTTTTGAAAATGCAATGCGTCTTTTCTCGGTTTCTTCCGTTTTATCATGTTCATAATTTGCTACGAATTGTCCAGCACTAACAAATATGCGCTCCCATATTTTATTATCTATACTTTTTTCTATGAATTCATTTACTTTCTCTTTTATTGTGTCATGTGCCATTTCTGCAGGATTCACTATTTCTCCCATCATCGGTATTAACTTCTTTTTATACATATTTCATGTACTCCCTTACTCATTCACATATCTTGCAATATATTTTATACCGTTTTCCTAAATATCGGTACCGCCCCATATTTTCCTTCCAGATACTGCTTATCAAACTTTGCATCCTTGCGCACTGATTCTCCTTTCTCATTCTTAAACTCCACCAGAGAATACAGCTTTGAGTTCTGGACTTTTCCTTCCGCCACAAACCAGATTTCATCCCTGCGGAATACTTCACTGTTCATTGTGGAGAGGTCATGTGAGGTAAAAATAAGCTGCGCGCCATTTCGATTAATACTCATATCATTAAACATCATAATGATGTGGCGTAGCAACAACGGATGGATTTTTGCATCCAATTCATCAATCACAAGCGTATTTCCTCTGCGCAGGCTCGCTGCAATCAACGGCAGCAATCCAAAGATTTTCTGTGTGCCGCTAGACTCATCCGTCAAATTCAGTTCCGCTTCATAGCCCTTCGCTGAATGCCTGGTGTAAACTTCAATCGAATCGTTGTCTTTTTCTTCTATCCGAAAATCGACAATATCCAGATCCATTTCCTTTATCATATCAAGCATCAGTTTCTTTACACTTTCCGATCCTGCCACTGCCATTCGCAGCTCCTGAAGTGGATTTCCATAGTTCAGGAAATAAATACCCTGATCAAACCAATTCAGGACATCATTCACTATTTCATTCTTCCGATATGTGATTCCAAGATAAGACAAGAGCGACAATGTCTTTGACAGTTCATCGCTTACCTGCAGTCTCGCAAAAGCACCTTTTAAAATCATTCCCTGTTCATCCCGTTTAAACAGTGCAGACTTTCTCCTCGTTTCCCTTTTGATTCGATCCAGACTCTCATAGACCACCATATCCTTTCTCACATGCAAAATATATCTATATTCTGCCTGCTCCGTGCGGAAGAAGATTTCAAACTCTGTCGGATTTTCTCTGCTGTTCTCTGAAAAGGCAAACGGTTCAATCACAAATTTAGAAGGAGACATCGTCCGCTCGCCCTTATCCGCCGCAGCATAAAGAGGCCGCATCACCTTCGCTACCACCGAAAATAAAGCCTCCAATACATTCGACTTACCACCGCCATTCGGACCATAGATTGCCGAAACCGGCAGGAAAATCTCACCGTCTCTGTCCCTGATCACCCGATCCTCATGCTCCGAAATGGCCGCCGCCTGCATGTCAAAAGTAACCTCATCTCTTATACTTTTAAAATTCTTAACCGTGAATTGGCATAACATGTCGTTTCTCCTCCGGCTTTGCATTTTTGTTTCTTACTCCCTATTATAGCCCTATTTTTATATTTGTAAACCTATATTTGAGATTATTTCTCATATTTTTGTTTAAAATTTCTAATTTGGAAATCTAGACGTTAAAAAGTGATACAAAAAGCGCCATGTAGCCATACACAGCGCTTATTACATCCCTATAAACTATGAGCATACTTATTCCCAATTTGCATCTCTATCTTCAAAGCCTCAATGGTAATCTTACATAGAGCATTCTATTTGTCTATAGTTTCTCCCATTTATTTGTCTTTAGGCAATCAGCCATATATTTTAGATAGATCTTTATCTCTGGAATATTTTTTCCCATACATATCTTTATAAGTCAGCCTAATTGTATATTTTTTCAGTTCCTCTCTCAATCTTTTATATTTATCCGACGGTTCTGTATCGATATCTTTTTTCTCTAATAATGTCAGACTCGCCCCAGGTGCAATGCTCCTGTCCTTTATATCAACTCCATAATATGTTAATGAAACTTTTGGATCAATACAAGCGCGAAAATTATTATGGGATTCAGAAGGGTCATTATCATATATTCCAAACGACGTAATGGTCATTGCCCCTGTTCCATTATTTTTCAATTTTATGCCGATATTCCTGGGAAAGTCGATGCAATATATGTCACAATAAGGTCTGTGACTTCTTTTATGTAACATGTTCTGTCTAAATGCAATGCATAAAGCAATAAACGCACTGACAGCTAAAAATACATTTGAAATAGTGTCCAAATTTTCAATAATCATTTGAGAATTTACCGTATCTAACATCATGACTTCACCTCATTCGTACTTATATGTTTTCACTTTCGTTAATAATATCCTGCTAGTATATCGTTATCCTTCCTACAGACAAATTCGTCTCCTCAACATTTACATTGATTTCTGTCCCATCAAGGCTTTCCTTTTTCAATGCCTGAAAATCTATCTTACCGCTCTTGGCTATCGGCATACTGTTTCTAACCTTAAACTTTGATGGTATCTGTCTCACCGACATTACCGGATTTCCGATGATTTGGTTATATACAATACTTTCCACGATTTTTTTAGTTTCAGTATAATCAGTTTCTCTGTTCAGAACTAAATGACAGATTGGCATATTCCCGCCATATCTTTCATCGTAATACTCCACTATCGTAACATACTTCACCTCGGAATTTTTTTCAATTTGCTTTTCAATCTCATGAGGTTTGACTTTATATCCGTCAAATCTGGCAAAAGCACGGTCTTTTCTCCCAATTACCTTAAATATTCCATTCCGGTCCATCTCAACTTCATCTTTTGTTCTTATAAAATCTAATCCATCCATTGAATAATGTGGAACTATTGTGTCTCCATGAAGCACCCCTCCGGTAACTGCATCAGACGAAACCACTAGTTCCCCAACCAGACAGTCCTCTTCTTCTGTAAATTTTAGAGGAACAAGTTTATCTTCGACATCCGGATCTACAATTGAGTAAATTGTACTCGTCATCGGAATACCTATAGACTCATATTTGTTATAATTCTTTTGCGCATAAGAACCACATCCGCAAAATTCACTCATGCCATGTCCTTTTTCTACCTCTGCCTTACTCCCATGGATTTTGAGCCATTGGTTCAGATTTTCCTCGTCACGCCCTGTCATGGAATCCCCGCCATAAATAACTTTTGTTATGCAGGATAAATCTTCCCGTTCCAAATAACTGCAATTTGGAATCGCTAACATAATAGATGGTGTTGCAACAACAATATTTGGATGATATTTCTTTATTAAATATCCGAATTCGCTTATATCGAATTCGGGAACCTCAATATTATTCACTCCACTAGCCAAATTTAATGCATAATTATCAAATGCGCCAAAAGGAGCAAAAAACGGCAATATATGTAATACGCTCTCCCCTGGTGTAAAACTCACATGGCTCTGAATGAGCTGCTCCAATGTGGAGATGCAGTTGCGATTAGTAATTGGAATCGGCTTTGGTTGAGACCCGCTCGTCCCAGATGTATGTCCGATATAATTTAATATATTAGGGTCCTCCACAGAAGAATAGGAAACATCTTCACATGATTTTATCAGCTCAGTATATTTGAATACCTTTAGAGTACAGGTGTTATTATGGTTCCATGCACTATCATCACTCTTCATCTCACCAAGCTTCTGCAAAACAGCCTCTTCATTTGTAAGCTTTTTTATCATTGTTCCACTGATTTTTTGATTCCTCAATATATTGTAATTAATAACATCTTTCAAATAGTCAATCTTGCCAGACAGATCAAGTGAATCGCTCGCACTTACAATAATGACTGCTTTTATTCCCCTATCTACCAAATCATTTTCTACCGGCCTAAGCATTCCCTGATAGCATTTATCTAATGAAATAATATATTGTGGCTTTTCATATTTTATTATTTCTAAAGCCTTCTTTGCATTAACCATAGCATCCATGCTATCTGGCCTGGGATCAATAAAATCTGAAATTGCACCTAATTCCGTAGCACCAAGCCAAAGCTCCCCTGCCTCCGGAATATTAGGCAGCAAAAATAAAATATTATCACCTTTTGACACCCCAACCTGAGCTAAAACTTTAGCTGCTTTATCAACCTTATCAAAGAAATCTCTGTAACTTATTTCTCTGCCATAATATGAGCTTGCAGTAAAATTCTCTCTCCCTTTGTTCTTCTGCTTTAAATACTGTGTCAAGTTAGTAGTATACTCTATCGGATACAGGCTCTTTTTATCATAATACTGCATCCACGGTCTATCGATATGCGGATATCCTGTCAGTTCTTTTTTACTCATCACATTCTTTTCCTCCACTTTATTCAAGTTTTTATATGGTAATAATTCTAATTTCATTTGACATTCACTGAATGTCAATCTTGCAGACATTTTAGCACATCATAAAAGAAATGACAAGCACTGAATGTCAATCCTATTTGTACAAATAATGGTCAGGGGGTTGTTCTATGTTTATAAATAAGACGAGTGAAGGAAAGAACAATTTATGCGGCGAAAAAATCGCTGTTTTACGATCCAATCTGAAAATATCGCAACGCGCGCTTGCCGACCGTCTCCAGATTGCCGGCCTTGACATCGACAAGAACGCTGTGCAACGGATTGAAGCCGGTAAAAGATTTGTCACTGATATCGAATTAAAGATCATTTCTCAAGTACTGGAAATTACTGTTGATGAATTATTGCGATAGGCACTTATTCTCATCACCTATAACACAGCATAAAAAAGAGAGGGTGTCACGCACAATGCCCTCTCCTACTCCTAATGAGCAACAAAATTTCATCTGTCACGAAAAACTCAGGCAATCTGTATTCCCCCCCGTTCGCGGCATGCTTGAACAGCAAATGAGCGTTGCTGTGAAGCAGCTGTCAGTATGATTAATAGTATATCATAGCTTTCATATGTTTTCGGATCGGGAAGTCAAAGTCTCTCTTCAATACACTTTAGCCATTCTGAAAAATGATGACATTTCTCCGCTATGTTTTGAACTCCAATTTTCGCAAGCACATCTACTCCTACATTTGCCTTATCATAACAGTCAATACAATTAATGATCCGTTTTGAAGGTGCAGTTTCTATTCCGCTGTTAATTAATTCCGGATTATTTTGCTCTTTAACACATTCTTCCAACGCTTCAAGATCATATTCAAAATATGTCTCCTTCAGTTTTGATAAATCAGAGAAAATCATTGCTTCAAACTCATGCAATTCAATGTATGGAAAAAAGAAACCTTCCCCCTATTCCTCTGCTTTCTGTATTTGTCTCTCTATATGTCTCACTTTTTCATACGGATCATTTATTTTTTCAATATCAGCAACTCCGGGTACATCTGCCGGCAATCGATAAAAGTCAAACATCGTTGTCACATAAGAATCTCTCTTTTTTGATGCAACAGCCAACGTTTTCAGCATCGTATTTCTAATTTGCTCATAATTTACCACCCCACCTTTATATATCCTTCCATGCTTTCTGTCAGTACTTGTAATAACCGTGTTAGGAATTAAAGTACACCTGCTCGCAAAATACGGGGACAACACTCTTTTTACAAAATTCGTTTCTGACGGGCCTTCGGTAACAACAAAAATTGTTTTCATATTACGGCTGCCCTCCAATTATATTCTTCTCCCAAATCTGAGAAAGGCTGTAATCTTCAAGCCAAATCCTCAAATCATCTTCCTCCAAACGTTTTAATACTGTGTTTCCCGTCTCCCTGTCCCTTTCTGCTACAATAATATCTCTGCACTCAAAATTATCCAATAGTCTTGGGGACTGTGTTGCCATGATCACCTGTGTATATTCTCTTGCCCTTTGTACCATAGACGCCAATACGTCTACCGCCTGCGGATGAAGTCCCAATTCCGGCTCATCCACAAATATTACCTGTGGCAAGAGATCCGGAGGCTGTAAAAGCAACGTTGCTAAGGCAATAAACCGCAGCGTGCCATCTGAAAAATGCTCTGGTCCAAATACATATTCACTATTTCCCTTTTCAAACCATTGAAGTTTGATCCATTGGGGGTTCAAAGTCTGTGGTTCGAGCAGGAAATCATGAAAAGTCGGCATTACATATCGAACATGTTCCACAATCCGATCATAATATTGCCCATATTTCAGTTTGAGCATATACAAATATGCCGCAACGTTCCCACCGTCACTCATCAAGAAGCGATTATTGTCCAGATACGCGGCATTTCTAATGTGCGCTTCCGGTGATGTGTCATGAAACTGAAACGTCTTACAGCCGGAAAGTATCGCACGAACAGCACGCTCACTTGCATGAGATGCTTCTTCTGTCAGTAAAAAGCTTTCCTTTTGCCCGCTGTGCAGTTCAAATTTTTGCTTGTCGGTAATGATCGTTTCCTCCGCAAAAATCAGTGTATCATTGACTGCTTTCATCAGAGAAAACTCATAGGTATCAGTAAATTTCTTGTTTTTAAACTTCAAACTCGCGGAAATCATCTTCGTCTTTTTGGACCCAAACTGCAACAAAGACTCTGCCGATCCGTTTTTCCCAACATAGACTTGCAGCGCGCCTGTCATTATATTTGAAAGCATCCTAAAAAAAGAAATAAAATTACTTTTTCCGGCGCCATTTGCTCCTATTACAATATTTAAATCATTCAGCTCCAATTCGATTGGCCGCATATCCGTCCCTAAAGATTTATACCCGCAAATCTTTATTTCTTTTAACTGAAATTTATTTTTCAACATTTTTTCCTCTTCCTATTTGAATTCTTATCACATCATATCATACGTCATAAAACAAGACAAGCCATACGTATTTCCTTTTAAGCGTTTTCCAAAAAACAGACTCCCAAAAATATGGAACCCATACTTTAAGAGCCTGTCTTGAAAAATAATCATCCTGACTTCTTTCTGAAATTTGTTTGCATGTCTCACAACCACTCTATAGTCTGCGACAGCCGCTCCGTAATCTACGGCAACCGCTCCACACCCTACGGCAGCCGCTCCATGTCCGACGTGATCGCATAATTGCTCTCATACATCGCCTTCAGAGCGTCGGTCTTGTTGAACTTCTCCCCGATACAGAACTCGTGGGACCAGGTCATGTAATACGCCCAAGGCGTGTGCGATTGCTCCAGCATTTTGATATCGGGAAGGTAGCCGATCTCCGCGAGCGCGGCGACCTTCTTGTCTGTCGTCTGCGCGATCAGCTTTTCATATTCCTTCGAATAATCCGTCGCCGCATATTCGGTCAGATAGATGTCCATCGATATCACATCGACATACTCGTCTCCCGGATAGCCCTCGGAGAGTGGACAGTTCCACACCCAGAGCAGATTGTCGAGATGATGGTGCTCCGTGTAATATTGGAACATCAGCTTGTAGAGCTCACGCGCAACCTCCGGCCCTTTCGCGCCCCACCAGAACCACTGTCCGTCCGACTCGTGGAACGGTCTCCAGAGAATCGGGATCTTCTCGTCCTGGAATTTCTTCAGGTGCTCCGCGATGGCGTCCATGTCGTGATAAAAGGCGGCCCGCTCCGGGGTTCCCTCAACGAGGACCTTCGACGCGTCAAAATCCGTGTGCTCGGCGTAGAAGCTCTTGTCCCTGCCTCCGAGCGGCGAATACCAGTGGAAGGTGAACGTGAGGATCGCGTCGGAATTTTTCGCCAGCTTCATGGCCGTGTCCAGCGTGCCTCTGTCCTCATAAATCTCTGTCAGGCATTCCTCGGACGCGTCGTCGTAGTTGATGTTCGGGGAGTAAGCCAGCAGCTCAAAGCCGAACAGCTTCGGCAGCTTTCCCGTCTTTTCGAGAATGTACCGCGCTTCCTCCATCGGGTTCGTCTGTGTGTGCTGTCCCGTGATGATTTTCTTTCCCGCCGTATCGGAGAGATAGTTCAGAAGCGCCTTGGCCTCCTCAGATGCATTGATATTTACCGTAGCCTGCATATAAATATAAGCCTCCTTTTGCTATATAAGCAATTTATTCCTAGTTTTCTTTTTCTACCGACTTGGGTCTATTGCTCTTCGATTCGTAGAGTTTCCCATCCGCACGAGAAAGCATCTCATTCAATGACAATGCCTCTTCCCCCGGTGACGCATAGGCCCCGATCGATACAGTGACATTGTACCGTTTGTCGCTCTGTAGATTGTGCGTCTCAAATTTTCTATTTATTTCACTGATAATTGAATCTACCTCATCTAAACCACGCTTCATAATACATACAAATTCGTCGCCGCCGATCCTGCCAACGATTCCACTCTCGCCGATGCTCTCCTTCAAAATATCCGCAATCAGCTTGATCGAATAGTCGCCTTCCTCATGTCCGTACTTGTCATTGATAATTTTCAGATGGTTCATGTCCGCGTAAATGACCAGCACTTCCCGTTTATCACTCCTGCACTTTTCCAGAAACTCTTCCGCTTCCGTGTAAAACCCGCGTCTATTAAGAATGCCTGTCAACCCATCGGATTTTGACAAAGTATCCAGCTTGATATTATTTTCGCGCATAATGATAAGATTCTCTTCCAACTGATGCTGAATTTTTTCATTTTCGTTCAACAAGCGGATCATTTTGACAGCCGAGCTCAATTGATTCGCCAGGAACTCACCATTGTCAAAAATCTTGTCCGTCAATTCACATAGCAGCACTCCATAGAATGTCTCATTTGTGAACAACGGCAACAGTACCATGGAATATCTGGCCGTGCCAATTTGTTCATTCCTGTAAAGATCTGCAAAGCTCGTCTTCTGCTCTGAGTCGGCGATTGCATATGCTTTTCCATTCTTTAGGACTGCCTTTAGATTCAAATATTGCGGTGCAAAAAATGGATCCGACTCATGGCGTATTATCGGCTCATCGAAGACATATACATAGGCATTGCGAATGTCCAACCAATCCAACCGACTCAAAAGAGCCGCATAGCTCTGATCATTTCCGGACTCAAACTGCATGCTATCCCGCACGAACAATTTTGTAGAATAACTGTCGGAAATCTGCAATTCCAATGCCGCCAAAGATTTCGCATCTACCGCGACAATCAGCTTCTCAATCACCGTCTCGACCAGATGGTTTTCCTTTAATTTCTCAGAATACTCAGGCTTCGCGGTTATGACTGACTGGTAAATCTCTTTTAAATCGTTTATCAGTTTTGCTATGTCTGCATACTGCAGCGCATCGCCGTTGCAGAACATGTCAAGCGCCTGCAGAATAGCCTCCAACTGATCATCCGTGGGATCCTCTTCGCCAAACAATACGGCTGCTTTGTGCATCAAAGAAGCAAAAATATCATGTATGTTTTGTACACGGTCTCCAGACTCTTCACTGATCAGACGATAAAAAATGTCGTTGAAATATTCGTCTATCTGTTCCTTATCGATTGTCTGCGTCCTGCTCTCATCTGTGTTTCTCGTCCGGGTCCCGAAGGAATCCCTTTTGATAAACCTGGTGGGGAGCACTCTGCTGCTCACTGTTTTCCCCGAAATCACATCAAGCACCAAATTCATCGCCTGTACGCCAAGATCAGCGGAAGCTGCCCATATGGATGACAGGGAAGGTTTGGACTTTGCCGCGCGGACTGTATTGTCGTAGCCAAAGACAAAGACATCCTCCCCTGGGACGATTCCTCTTCTCTTCATCTCCTCGTACAGCCCTATGGCAGAATCGTCGTTCACGCAAAAGATTGCCTCCGCATCGGGATTCTGATCCAGCAGTTTCTTATACGCATCCTTATCCTGCCAGGACAAGCCTCCCTCCACAAAATTTCGTTCTTCGAGATGAATTCCATTCTGGGTAAGGACAGAGGTAAATGCTTGTCTCCGCTCGTACGCATCCGTATTGTCATCCGGTCCGCACAGCATACAGAATTTTCTGCAATTCAGGTTATGGAGCAGATATTCCAGCCCCACCTTGATACCCTCGAAATTATCATAGGACACATTGATATAGCCATCTATCTTCGACGCAATCAGCACGCAGGGCATATCACGAAACTGGCTCAACATTTCAATGATCCGCTCTTTCGTGGTAAGGCACCCGATACAGTCTGCCATGACCAGAACAGCGTCAAGGTTCTCCTTGGAAGCGTAGGACAACAATGTATTATACTGATACTCATACATGATTTCCTCGTTCTGGCTTAAATCTCTGTCTAAATATTTGCATGATATCACAACAAGATTCACATCTCGTTTTTGCGCTTCAAGCATAACACCCTTGCTCACGGATTCTGTAAAGGAATCCATGATGCCACTGACTAGTAATCCTATCGTCAATTTCTTTTCTTTCATACCGACTCTCCTGGCATATCTAAAATTTTCCGATAAAATTTGTCTCTTCTAATCGTCTGCCCTTCTAATATGTCTGCTCTCTCAATCCGTGATAACGGAGACAAGGTAAAACGGTCCTGCTTCCTCTGCATGGGCCTCCTTTATCGTAATCGTCAGCTGATGACGCCCTCGCTGCTTCTGGTTCATCACCTCAGTGAGTGCCAGACAATCTCCCCAATCCTCGTCAAAGTTTCCGTCCAGTAGGACCGCATGCGCAACGTCTCCATCTACAACTGCCTCCGCAACCGGACGCGGTTTCCTGACAGAGCGCAGATATTGTACTGCGATACAGGAGCATTCCAGATCCAGGGTAAAACTGTCGCCCGCGTGGACTGCGGTCCAGCCGTTCTTGTAAAGATCCAGGAGAGTTGTCTTCTCCCGCGGGTCTGTGAGGAAACCATGCAAATCGGGGCCGGAATTCGTAATCTGGTAACGTCTCGCGTGCTCAAAACGATTCTGCGTCAGCGCCTGCGGATACTCTGGTTCTTCCTCCACGTTGTCTATATCTTCGTAGATTTTGTTGAGCTGATAATTGATCATATATGCGAGCAATGCATGTCCCTTGTCATTCGGATGCAAGAGATCCGGCGAAACCTCGTTGGCCGGAAATGTACCGTCTTTGACCATCGCATACAGGCTTTCTCGCACGCTCACAGTCGGAATCTGATAATAGGCAGTCACTTCATTGTGCAGCTCCTGCGCATTCCTGCCGTCATCATAGAACGCATTGTTCAGAACCATGACCGCTGTCTTTCCGTTCCCATACAGCTGTCTTAGCACTCCCTCAAATGTTTCCTGAAAGAAAGGAGTCGCCTCATCGTTGACAGTAAAGTCGACAACAACAAAATCCGGCTGGTAGCACATCATGTCTCTCCATGTGCGCGCCGCGCCGAACAGCGATGTCGTTCCGCCAATTCCGGCATTAATATAGGAAAAATGGCTCTGCGGAAACGTCTCTTCCCACCAGCGATACACAAGTGCCGCATAGCAGTTTTCCGGAGCTGTAGCAAGGCTTCCCTGAGTGATAGAGCCTCCCAGGAATCCGATATGGATCTCTTCTCCCGCCGCCGCTCTTTGCATCAGTTTTTTAATCCGCGACCAGTTACCATGTACGACAAGCGCCGCCTCCGCAGCTATTTCTTTTTTCATGTTTTCCCTCCATCAGTCAAAACAGCTTGTTCTTTTTGCCAACTCTTCAATAAACGCCGCCAACTCCTCCGCCATCTCTTCGGCCTCGCCGACACGGATATGCCCGGGAGTTCCGCTGCCATTTCTCCTGTAACGAAAATGTACGGTTCTTTCTTCCCCGATCCTCTCGCAGACTTCCTCGATCGCATCATCCCAGCCTTTATCGTGATATAAAATCGTAGTAGCGAGGACGATCAGCGCCCGCGGATATTTCTCACGGATGTGCTCGATCAGCTTTTTGTATTGCCGCTTCCACACAGCTGCCGCCTCTCCAGCATAGTCCTCCTTCATAATGTCCTCCGGATGACTGTCATTCTGTCCGATCGCAACGATCACCACATGCGGTGTATAGCGGTTGAAGTCCCAGTCTGTCACCTCTCCAAATGCCGGATTGTACTGCAGCTTGTCCCACACATGCTCCATACCGGTAAGTCCGGGCGCATTGAAATACCCTGTGCCGTCAAGCAGGGCAATTCCTCCCTGCGCAATGTCGTGAAGCTCAGCATTCAGTTTGCGCGCAGTCATCCACGCATAAGAGTACCAGACATTGGAGTACTCTCCATTGTGTTCGGGATCGACCTTTCCGGTATACTCTATCGCCTCAGATACCTCGCCAGCCGACACGGAATCCCCGTAAACCTCTATCCTTCGCTCCGGCTTTGGCGGCAGAGGCAGAACCTCTGACCCCTCTGGCAACTCAAAGCCGCGGAAAAGCACCTTGTGACAGGAATCCTGCCGCTTGAACAGCATCAGCGTGTGCTCTGTGTCTTCCAGATGCTCCGCCAGCACAAAGCGCCTCACATCCGGGCACGCACTGTCTTCCCCTCCCAAAAAGCATACGGCTATATCTGCCGGGACCGCCTCCGAATCGCCCGTCGCATCGCCCTCGCCTTTCGAAAGGCAGATCGTACTCTGTACGCCATCCAAAATGACACCCATGTAGTTCCCCCAGAACTGTCTGTGGTTTTCCAGATATACATTTATCCCAGTTCCCCGAAATCGAATGGTGACCAGAGTCGCCGGATAGATAAACATATATGCCTCAGGATTCGTATCGTCAATCCTGCCACTGTACTGCAAATACTCGTGATTGGGCTTTATCAGCATATCTTCTACCTCTCATTTGAATTTTTAAACATTATTTGGACAGTCTCTTGACAATCTCCATGCACATCCGTCCGTTGTGGTACGGGCACTTCCACGGATCCACGATCGGCTCCTCCGCCGTGATATCCCCGTTCTCCTTCAGATTTCGGAACCATTCAGAGCCTTCCCGCTTGTCCACAAAGTGCTCCTTCACAAATCCCCAGATATCCTCTGCTGCCTGACGGTACTCATTCCTGGACGGATCCTGCTGCCACGCATTCACAAAACCGACAATCGCCTCCGCCTGCACCCACCAAACACGAGTAGTATCGACCTTGCCATTCTCGCACTCGTTCGCGAGCGAATGATTACGGTATGCCTCCTCATAGACACATGCCGTCAAAGCCTTGGTGATCTCCTGCATCTCCCCAGAGAGTGCCGGATCACCCAACACATCACAGCCGCGGTCAATCAGCCATGCCGACTCGATGTCATGTCCAAAGGAATGAAGATCAATCAATGTATTCCACTCCTTGTCAAAGAATACCTCCAGACGGCGCCTGGACGGATTGTACACCCGGTCAGCGAACATGCGCAGGATTTGACGCAGCCGCTCTCCTACCACCTCGTCGTGCGAGACGTCGTAGAGCTCCGTGTAGGCTTCAAACACATGCAGAAGCGTGTTCATCGTCTTCTCCGCCATGACACCGTTCTCAGAAAGCTTCTCATTGTCCACCGGGCGGAAATCCTGCGAAAATGCCTCCAGATAGCCGAGAGGATCCGTACATTTGTCCTCAACCACCTCGAATAATTGCCGCGCCAGCTGCAGGGCCTCCTCGTTTCGGGTCAGTCTGTAATAAGAAGAAAGCGCATAGATCGCAAACGCCTGGCAATAGGTGTGCTTCATCCCCTCCTCTACTTTCCCGTCGTACGTGACAGACCAGTACACTCCACCGTTCTCCCGGTCCACACAATGGTCACGCAGAAACGCATACGCGTGATCCGCCTCTTCTTTCACCGACTCATCCTGCAAAAGCAGTCCCGCGTTGGAGAAGAACCACAGAATCCTGCTGTTCAGGATACAGCCCTTGACCGCCTCTTTGTCGACTTGTCGGTCGTAGCCCATATAACCATAATACCCGCCGTACTCCTCGTCTCTCATGCCCTTCCAGAACGGAATCAGCTTTTTTGTCAGATGCTCACTGATCTCTTGAACAAACATACCGCACCCCTCCTTGTGTTTTTTATATGCTCAAATGCTCTGATCTATTTGTCGTCCAGCTTCAGCACGCTCATAAACGCCTTCTGCGGGATCTCCACATTGCCGACCTGACGCATGCGCTTCTTGCCCTCTTTCTGCTTCTCGAGCAGCTTCTTCTTACGCGTGATATCGCCGCCGTAGCACTTCGCGAGCACGTCCTTGCGCATCGCCTTGACCGTCTCACGCGCGATGATCTTGCTGCCGATCGCGGCCTGGATCGGAATCTCAAAGAGCTGGCGCGGGATCTCCTGCTTCAGCTTCTCACACATCTTCCGTCCTCTCTCGTAGGCCGTCTCGCCGTGCACGATAAACGAGAGCGCGTCGACCTCCTCGTGGTTTACGAGAATATCGAGCTTCACGAGCTCGGAGCGCATATAACCCTTCATGTCGTAGTCGAACGACGCGTACCCGCGTGAGCGCGATTTCAGCGCGTCGAAGAAATCGTAGATAATCTCGTTGAGCGGCAGCGTGTACTTCAGCAGCGCCCTCGTCTCCTCGATGTACTCCATGCCCTCGTAGATGCCGCGCCGCTCCTGACAGAGCTCCATGATCGGGCCGATGTACTCGGTCGTCACCATGACCTCGGCCGCCACGACCGGCTCCTCCATATATTCGATCTCGGACGGATCCGGCAGGTTCGTCGGATTCGTCAAATCGACAACCTCGCCGCTTGTCTTATGGACTTTATAGATAACACTCGGCGCCGTCGTCACGAGGTCGAGATTGTACTCTCTCTCCAACCGCTCCTGGATGATCTCCAGATGC
>CANQEB010000005.1 GCA_947594085.1 uncultured Lachnospiraceae bacterium
AACCTGCTTCTTCCACGCCTCTTCCACTATAGCTGGCTTCAACATAGTCGGTGGGAGCGGCTGGAATGGAAGACGCCTCTCATTAAGTAACCAGTACAGTACCAAACCAAGCGAACAGATATCTGCCTTGTTTCCGTACGGACGTCCCTGATATACCTCCGGCGCCATATACCCAGGTGTACCTGTCTTAGTCGCGTTCGTGGTATGTTCCATTGTTCTGGCAATTCCGAAATCCCCCAGCTTATAATCTCCGGCTTTGGAGAGAAGAATGTTTTGTGGCTTAATATCACGGTGGACAATGCCCTTCTTCTCGCACAATTCTAGCGCATGGCAGATATCTTTTCCCAGCTTTAGTGCCGTCTTTTCCGCCGTCTGCGCATCTAAGCCATTCCTGACCGCCTCATTTAATGACGTCAGAAGTTCCATGCGGATAAACACGTCATAGCCCAACCCATCTGCATGCTTAACATACTTCATGTCGTAGCAGTCTACTATGTTGCTGTGTCCGCTCAGTTCCCGCATCAGGTAATATTCATCTACCACATTTTTAAAGTCATCATCTATATATCCGGCGATGCTTGCATCATCATAGCCGTCACTGCGCATTTCATCTATAATACTGCGATTGTCAGGAACAGTCAGCACCTTCACCGCTGCTTTCTCAACTTTCCCGAACTGATTCCGCTCTACTTCATACACAGAACCAAATCTACCATTCCCAATGTTTCTTGTCACCCTCCATTCTGGCCAGACCTCACTGATTTTCTGACTGTCCATCTTCTCTCTCCTCTGCCCCTTGTATGTTCAGCTTCCTGTAAATAAGTCAGCCGCTTATCCTTTATTTCGTTTCTTCTTTTCTTTCTCTGCTTTCATGGATATGCTCAGAGCACGTGCAGCCACGTATCCCAGAATGACGCCCAGCACCATTATGACATACGAACCATTTCCCTCAGGATCAAAGCCAAGCAGCACCGCCACACCCGCAATGCCCATAAGAGCCGGAACAATTCCAAGAAATGTTCCTAAATTCTCACAGCCCAAAAACGTTGGTATCATGCAAAGCGCGATCAAAATCAGCGAGACAAACAGACACTCTAACGCGGACTCGCTTCCATTATTATCCTGATATATCATATACGCTCCCGGAATCGCACACGCCACTATGTAAATCAACAGCATAAGTCTGGGATTTTCCAGCATCAGCGCTGAGTTGGCATGCTGGTTCTGCTCCTGGTTCTGTGGCACGACAGACTTTGAAGCGGCAGGCCTTGGAGCAGCAGGCTTTGAAGCGGCAGGCCTTGGAGACGGAGCTTTTGGCTCGGACTTTACTCCCACGGTTTTTTCGAATTCTGGGGTCCTGTCGTCTCTGGGTTTTCCCGCTTTTTGAACTCCGATGGTTTCCGCCGTCCCCCAGCCTGCGCCTATGGTGCCTGCTGTACCGCCCACGGTGCCTGTGCTTCCTCCTCTTGTACCGGTGCCACTCTCGCTGGCAGTCTGTGAGCCACCGATCGTGCCAGCTACATTGTCAGTCCCAAATAAACCGCCACTCGCACCGAAGCTGTCAGCACCGCTCGTTTTCTCCTGCGTCCTGTCTCCCTCAGTTCCCTGCGTTTCCTCATATCTCCCACTCTCCACCAGTTCCAGCGCCTGCAGCATTTCATCCGCGGACGCGAAGCGATCCTTCGCCTCGTATGCGCACGCTTTCAGCACCACACGTTTCAATGCCTCGTTCCCGTTCTTCGGAGCCGGAATAGGAGCTCCTCTAAGCCTTTTGTTCCATGCGGCAATTTCCTCAGACCGTTTCGGAGCAATCGGCGGGAACGGCAGAAACGGAAGACGTTTCTCATTGAGCAGCCAGTACAGCACAAGTCCCAGTGAACAGATATCCGCAGCATGCCCATACGGACGCCCCTGATATACCTCCGGCGCCATGTATCCATATGTACCTGTCTTGGTAGCGTTCGTGGTATGCTCCATTGTCCTTGCGATACCAAAATCCCCAAGTTTATAATCCCCGAATTCAGAGACGAGAATATTCTGCGACTTAATGTCGCGGTGTACAATGTTTTTCTTCTCGCACAGCTGAAGCGCCCGGCAAATATCCTTTCCCAGCCTCAGAGCCATGCTTTCGGCAGTCTGTGGGTCCAGGTTATTCCCGGCCGCCTTACTCAGCGGCGTCAGCAGTTCCATGCGGATAAATACATCGTATCCCGGTTCATCCGTATGCTGCACATATTTCAGGTCGTCACCGTTTACCACATTGCTGTGACCCCTCAGCTCTGCCATCAGGTAATATTCTTTTACCAGGCCTTCCAGTTCATCTTTCATGCGTTCGGCAATGCTCTCATTGTCATAGCCGTCGCCGCGCATCTCATCTATGATGCTGCTGTTCTCCGGAATCGTCAGCGTTTTCACCGCCGCTTTTTCGACTACCCCGAACTGGTTCCGCTCCACTTCATAGACACAGCCGAAACTGCCACGCCCAAGCATTCTAACGACCTTCCAGCCCGGCCAGACCTCACTGATTCTCTGACTGTCCATCTTCTTCTCATCCCTCTCCTTTGAGCTTTAAATACACAACGTTGGAAACGCCAGAATCGCCATCATGACACCCTGCCCAAGCTCTTTTTCAAACACAATGTCAAAATATGGCTTTACATCGAATCCCGCCAGTTCCGGAATCCAGACAGTTTCCTTATGAATTCTCGTTACTTTCGCGACCGGTGTTCCGCCGCTGAAAAAAGCGTACGCAGCGCCATTCCCGTACTCGGCCCTGATGGAAACATCCTCGGACGAAAATTCAATATCGCAGATTCCCAGATCTCTGTATACAATTCTGAAGAGCGTCTGCCCCTGATCTGCATCGCACACGTAACGGCTCATTCCCGGGAAGAGCGTAGAGGCCGGATCAAACTCACTGACCCACTTTTCCCCGTAGCCGCGCACATGGACAAGCGTTTTCATAGGATCGGATCTTTCCGAAACGTTGCACACCTCTTCTTTATCCTGATAAATAGCATATCCAAACGCACCCGTGGCACTGTATTGGTACCCTGTCATATTCACATCAATCGCCTCCCCAGATCACTGCCATGCCCAAGCGTCTTCCCCCTTCTTCGGTTCGTCCAGATTCCACTGATTATCTGACTGTCCATCTTCTCTCTCCTTTGATCATCGTTATTTGGCCACCCGCACGATTGCCGGACGCAGCAGCTCTTCTCCCCAGAAATAGCCTCTCCTCACCTCGCCGATAACCGCCAGATTCGTCATGTTTGCAACCGTCTCATATGAGACGGCTGAATGTCTGTTCACATCAAACATGCAGCCCTCCGCCTCCACCGGCCGTACGCCTGCGTGTTCCTCGAGCGCTTTCTGAAGTCCGAAATAGGTTGTCGACAGCATAATATCCGCGGCTCCCAGTACGCTGTTCGATCTGCTCCTCAACCCATATTCGAGATTGTCGACGATTTCCAGAAGCTCATACAGCAGGTCGGCGTCTGCGCTTTCTCCTGACAGGTTCCCGGGCGTTTTGTCGTAAGACAGGCCGCGTTTGCCCAGAAACGCTCTGCACTGCTTCTCGACCTGTCTCATTCCCTGTACCGTCGGAGAATTCTGCTCGGAAGAAGGCAAGCGCACAAGAGCATCATAAAAGGTGCTCATCATCGCCCAGGCGTTCTTCAGCAGTTCCTTCCGATCGATTTCCCTGCTTTTCGCCGCTATCGGTACCCTCGTCGTCGACAGAGAGACCGATGTGCTTGCTTTCTTTTTGCTCTCAGGGTCAGTCACACTGATCTCGACAGCACTGCTAAAAGTATTCAAATCCAGGAAAAGCTCCACTGAATCCGCCGCTCTCATAATGGAAAGCAGCGCCTCTGTATTAACGGATATTGTCTCAGAAAAATCGCTCTCATAGGTATGCCCGATATAGAGCGTCAGCAATTCTTCCGTATTCTTCCCGGCCTTTTTGCGGTCATAGGTGATGCTATTTTTGGTTGGCAGCGTTGTGTTCTCTTCAATTACCCACTGCAGCTCCTGAAGCATCTGGCCAGAAGCATCTGTCACTTCCAGGCCATAGGCAGCGCCAGTACAGTCGAGCAGGAGAATGTCTTCAGTGGCAGCATTTCCGCTTATCTTTGCGCCCTGAACTGCCGCTCCGGCAGCCGCGAACACGCATAAGGCTCCCACCTCCGCACCGGAGGCTACCGAGTTCCCCTCCGCAAAGAAATAGCACTCCGCGTTCAATTCCTCATAATCGCCCGCCCCAAACTGCCTGCGCAGAACTTTCCTCATCTCCTGCCTGGCGTCAGCCACAACGTCATGAACGCTCAGCCCGCCTCCTTTTCTAAGTGGATGCTCAAATTTATACACCATCTCCGCTACGCCTTGTCCGTACTCCTCCAGGCAGCACTCCAACACGTCGCCGGAAACCGCGCATACGAAATATTGTTTCCATTCGTCTTCCCTTTTAGCATAAGCCAGATAAAGACCGCACGCGGCTGACGCCGTCAGGATCCTTTTCACAAGAAAGCCCGCGCGCGCCATGATCCCCTGCATATATTCCATAAACAGATAACTGAACGAAGGCATAGACAGAACGCATTCTCTCACTGTGCCATAATATTCTGTCCGGTTCAGCTGCCTGCGCAGTTCCTGCATCAGACAGTCGCACATACGCAGCGCGTAAATCTTCATCCCCCGGCAGCTGATCTTCGCCGCTTTTTTCCATTTGCCTTGCCGCATTGTCTCAAGCACAGAATACAGCGGCGCATCCGCGTGGTATTTGCGATAACGCTCCGCCCGGTCGCCGGCCAGCACTTCGCCCACCTCCGTGACAGTGACATACGCCGGTATCGACAAAACTTTCACAGCCACTCCACGCATAAGATAGGATACATACACTTCCGTCACGCCAAAATAAATGCCCAGTATTCTCCCGTCCCTGCCTTCGCTTCCTGCATCCGCTTTTTTACTTTGTGTTCCCGCAGAGGATTTCCCAGGCCGGACGTTGTTCAGAGCATCCGTCCTGGCAGCTGCTGTGTCTGAGCTCTGACCCGCGCTGTTCTGAGCGGTATGCAGCGCTTCGGTTTTCCTTCCGCCCTCCGCCTGTTTCAGAGCCTCCAGCATCTCCTCTGCGGACGCAAAACGGTCTTTCGGATCATAAGCGCACGCTTTCCGCACTGCGTTCTTCAATGCCTCGCTGCCATTTTTGGGCGCAGGCAGCAAAACGCCCTGAAAACGTTTTGTCCGTGCTTCATCCTCAGCGGAGGCCGACGGAACCACAGGCGGAAGCGGAAGAAACGGCATACGCTTTTCGTTGAGCAGCCAGTACAGCACCAGTCCCAGAGAATAGATGTCCGCCTTATGTCCGTACGGGCGGCTCTGGTACACCTCAGGCGCCATATATTTATATGTGCCGGTCCTGGTGCCGCCCATGGTATGTTCCATCGTCCTGGCAATGCCAAAATCTCCCAGCTTATAATCCCCGAACTCAGAGAGAAACAAATTCTGCGGCTTGATGTCTCGATGAACGATATTTTTCTTTTCGCACAGCATCAGCGCCCTGCAGATATCCTTTCCAAGCTTTAGTGCTGTCGCCTCGGCAGTTTTCGCATTGTATGCTTTTCCGACGACCACGGTAAGCGGTGTCAGCAGCTCCATGCGTATAAACACGTCATAGCCAGGATCGCCGGAATGCTTCAGGTATGTCAGCTCGTTGCAGTTTACTATGTTGGTATGACCCTTCAGCTCCGCCATCACATAGTATTCCTTCACGAGCTCCTGCAGTTCATCGTCCATGCGCTCTGCAACGCTGGCGTCCTCATAACCGTCGTTATATAGCTCATCAATGACACTTTGATCCTGTGGGATCGTTAGCAGCTTTAACGCGGCTTTCTCCTTTACCCCGAACTGATCCCTCTCTATCTCATAGACATAGCCGTAACTGCCGCGTCCAAGCATCCTTACTGCTTTCCATCCCGGCAAAGCCGCGCTGATTTTCTGTTCATTCATCCTGCTTTTCCCCTGTTTTCCATTCACTAAACTTCCTGAGCTGAAAAGCCTGCTTCCGGCAAAAGCATGCCGGCGCAGCGCTTTTTTCGCTCATCTTATACGATTCTATACGATCCTGCATACAATCACAGTGATATTGTCCCTGCCGCCTGCCTCAAGCGCAGCGTTAATCAGCGTCTGTACACAAACCTGAGGTTCTCTCTCTCCAAGCAGCACCGAACAGATTGCCTGTTCTTCTACCATGTCCGTCAGACCGTCGCTGCAGATAAGAAAACAGTCGCCTTTTCTCACGGGATAGCTTTCAATATACGGCTCGATGCGCATCTCTTCAGGATCGATTCCAAGATACTGGGTCAAATAGGGCTTCCGGCCCGTCACATTTCCTGCCTTCATCTCAGCCTCGTCCGTATGGTCCACCGAAAGCTGCTGCATTTGTCCGCCGCTCACCCGGTAGCATCTGCTGTCTCCAAGATTGCAAACCCACATCTGTCCGGCGTAAAAAAACAGCGACGCAGCTGTAGAACCCATCTGATAGACTCCAAGGTTCTCCCCGGATCGAAACACTTCCTCATTCATCCTGTCGCACATCCTGGCCAGGGACGGAGTGATATCCACCGGATTTATGTCATCCCCGCTCTCCAGAAAGTGCGCGGCCGTCGCAGCAGAAAGATTTGAGGCAATCTCCCCATAGTCTCCGCCGCCCATTCCGTCAAACACTGCAAAAAACAACGGAGCGTCCTCCATGCCTGTCGGAACAGACTCTTTAAGGGTCAGGATTTCCGAAAGCCCATGATTGTCACTTGGCAGATACTCTCCGTTAAAGTAGAAATTATCTTCATTATTCTGCCGCCTCTTACCGATATTGCAGCCGCAGGCGGCATATACGCCCCGCTTTAGCCCAAGATTAAGCTGAATCCGATCAAGCATCCTTTTTTCCTCACTTCGCACATTTCTGAAGTCTCTTTCTGAAGTCCGCTTCCTGCTCATCCGAATAGCCCTCGCGAACCACCTTTTTCACCTTGTCATGGTTAAACAGGATCGTGTCTCCGCACAAAGACCAGCCGACCGCGGCATTGATTCCCAGATATGTATACCTTTCACCAGTTTCCAGGTCAACAGGATAATAGCCTGCAATCATAATCTCCGTCTGAGAGTTTTCCAGATTTATTACCGTTCCCAGCGAATACAACTGTTCCATCATGCTCCCTCCAATCCCGTTTTCGACAGCTTCGCAAAATGGTCCAAAATCGTCTTCGTGTCTGCCTTTTCTGCCGCAATTTCCATGTTATCCACATAGCTGAGATAAGCCTCCGCCTGCGCCGTCCGGGGGCTTTCCCACACAGTCTCTGTCTCATCCGCGCGCACAAGGCGGCAGCTCTCACTCCCCGAAAAACCGTACGGATAAGGAACGATTAGATAAGATTTTGTCAGGTAACCATCCTCCGATTCATCGAAACGAATGCCTGTCACCATTGCTTTTATACCCTTTATCTCAACAATAGATCCAACCGATAATGTCTTCTTCCCCATGTTCCGCCTCCTACATTGAACCCTTCAACCATATGCCAGCTCCCTTCAGTCCGTCAGCTACCACTTTAACGCCTTTTTGAATCGTCTCCCCAAGATCGCCCGGTATGATTATTCCCGCGGCCTCAGATACCGCTCTTGTCACACTAGAAGCTTTTCCTGCGGCATATCCAAACATGTTCGTCACAGTATCCCCAAGCGCGTAGCCGAATTTCCCTGCATCATTTTTTAGCTGTGCGGCAAACGCCTTTGACGTGTACACCGCCCCGTCCAGATATTCTCCGTCTTTAAAGGCTTCAGCCGCACGGGCAGAATTGCCCTGAACAACCTTCATGAGTCCGGCGTCGTCCTTCAGATCTTCATTAAATACAGCTTCCAGCGTAGATTGAACCGCAATCCCTTTAAGCGGATCCCCTGTTACCACCTCTGCCGTCTTTCCAATCGCCTCAATCGCTCCTTTTCCCTGCATGACATCGTGAGTAACCCCAATCATTTCTTTCATTTCCGGCGACAGCATCGCTCCAAGCTGCTCCCTGTCGGACTCTGGAATCTTGTCATAGTTTTCAGCAAGCCAGGTTTCTATGCTGCTGGCTTTCGCCGCGTTTTTCTTTAGACTGTCCGGAAGCATATCGATCAGCTGCTGCTCTTCTTCCTCCGTCAGGATCGTCCGCAGACTATTGCCCTCTATACTTTCCTGCCACTTCTCCAGCTTATCCGATGTCTTGTCAAAAAAACCATTCAGCTGCGCCAGGATGTTGCTCGGCGTAGTAAATACGGAGGCGCTTATCCGCGCAGCTGCCGCCCCATTTGCGAGCATATTCGTTACACTGGAAAATTTTTTCTGCGCGCTCTGGATCTTTCCCGAAAAATTATGTGAAAGATTCGGGCTCCAGCTCTCATTCATGCCGTTCAGTGCAGTGGTCGCCTGCGCAAACAGCGCTTCATATTCACTCTGCAGAGAAGAGAACTCTGTGCTTTGTGCCATCAGCTCCTCCGGCGATAATTTTATTTTCGCCATACTTATCCCTCCATCGAACTCATAATACTTGCAAAATCAGCCATGTTCGGAAGTGTGACGGCGGCAGAGCCGGCATCCGTTATGCCTGGCACTACATTGACGATCTGGGCAATCCAACTGTCCACCTGGTTCACTTTGCCGATCATCCCCTGTTCCGCCGCGTCAAACTCCTCCGAGGCCTGCTTGATCGCTCTGTAAAATGCAGACGTTTGCTGCTGAATCTCAGACGCTGTCTCCCGGTTCTGGTCTGTATTGCTATTGATCGCTTCGCGTTCAGAGCACTGCCAGTCGTTATGGGTCACAACCTCTTTTAAAAATTCTAGCGCTTCTGAAATCGAATCGTTCGTCTGTTTCGCCACCGATACGGTCGACCTCAGGATATCTGTGTCAAGATCAAGATATGCCATAATTTCCTCCTCCCTCAAAACGCGTTGCGAATCAACGCAGCACAGCGTCTATCCACATCGTCAAAGTCTGTCGAGGCGTCCGTCGCATAATCCCGGAACTTCCCCATCAACTCTAACATCTTTGTGGCCTCTTTTCCGTATTTCTGCATCATATCGAGAAAGGCATCAGCAGCCTCTCCCTCCCATCCCACCATGACGTTCTCTCTCAGCGTACTCATTCTTGTATTGAGCGACTCAAGGGACTGGATATAGCTGGTAAGCGATGCAGCACTGCTGGTAAGGCCTTCAAAATCAACTTTTATGCGTGCCATGTCATACACCTCCGCCGCTCATAATTTTCTGCTTCAGCTGACGGTCTTCTTCTTCGTACTTATCCACCGTCGACTGGATCAGGCTTGCGCTTCTGTTTAGCTGTCCTTTCAGCGCCTCGATCCTGGATCTGAGTTTTCCAGCCTGCTCCACGATTGCCTGACCAGTCTGCCCCTGCATCGTGGATGCCGCTGAGAAAAGGCGGACCAGGCTGTTCTGAGAATCCTCCAGCTTCATGACTGCCTGGCGAATCTTCCCGATGTCCGCATTTGCCGCCACCTCGTCAATCGTAATCTGCCCGCTCTCATTATAAAATGCCATTTACCATTCCCCCTTTAAAAATCTGACCGCGTCTTCCACCTGCTCCTTCTTCTGCAGATCAGGAAAGGTTTTGTCCTTCATACCTTTCTCCACATTGGCGCACACGACCGTCACCTCGCTGCCAAGCCCGGTCAAAATCCGCGCGATATCCGCATCGTCGACTTCACAGAGCAGAATATTTCTTTCTTCTATGACTGTGTGCGTCACCCTGCCTTCATGGACATGAAACCTGTGCGTCTGCTCTGCCTGTACCGTGCTCTCCGTTTTTCCAAAGAAAACAGCGTTCAGCAATTCTTTCACATTCTCCTCGATCTCTACATCGCCGCTGAAGTCCTCCATAAGCATGCCACGCTCTTCCAGGCCGCCAAGCGTCTCCTGTTCCCAAAGCGTATACCGATCCTGAATGCCCGGCATTTCCGCGATATACTGATAATCAATATATTTTGCATTCATCTGCTTGCCCAGAAAGTACAGCTCCACCGGCGTCAGTCTGATCTCCTGTCTCATCTTTCAGTTACCTCCTTTCTCTATTTCAAAATAATAGTATCGCCCATCCAGACCCCGGCCTCTCCGAACGTCTCTTTTGTTTTCAGAGCACGTCCCAGGCGCTTGCTGTACAGCTGTCCTGCCTGTCTCTGGCTCCCTTTCCCGTGGAAATAAGATTTCATTACTTCCAGTATATCCTCAGCCAGCTTCGAAGCCGGAACGTCTGTCGGCACTTCTACATCAATCTCTATCGGAAAATCTTTTTTCTCGTCTGAAACACTGACAATCACAAATGGTCTCACTGTGCTTCCTCCCTGTCAGAACCTTAGTATCGTGAGTCGTTCCTGCTGGATGAGAGCCGCTTCATCCTCCTCCAGCTCTACGTCCGAACCGGCACAGGCCGCTCCATGCCATGCGAAATGATGCTCCATAGGACTGCTGCCAAATGCCAGCGCATTTTGTGCGGCCAGCGCTGCGTTCAGGAGCAGATCCGGTCCATCCTTTGACAGCTCCTCCCGAAGTCCCGCAACCAGGACCATGATACCCAGGCCTGACGCCATTGTAAAAATCCGGTGATAGCCTTTTCGGGACTCTTCGGGCAAGCCTGCGGCAAATGACGGAAGATCTTCTACGAACAGACAGATCTGCATATATCCTTCCGGAATTACCTGTTCTCCCTCTTCCTGCTCTTTTTTATGCCAGATACGATTCTTTTTTCGTTCATTCAGGATTTCAACCAGGCTCTGAAGCTGCTCCTGCTGGTTTTCGCCGCTCAGATAGAGGATTCTGTTGTTCTCATCCTTAGCCAGGTATTTTTCCAGCTTCTTCAAAACTGTGCAGTTCTTTTCCCTGCTGTCGCTACTGATCAGAAGAAGATACGGCTTTATTAGCTCAATCCTTATCGGCTCCAGAGTGTTTACATCCGTACCGAGCAGAAGGGTTCCCTGCCCTTGTTCTGTATTTGTCGTTTCCTTCTCCGAAAGCGGGGCGCCTGCATCTGCTTTCTGCTCTTCCTGTATGGTCTGTTCCTGATTCTTCTGCTTCCAGGCTTCTTTCATCTGCAGAGCCAGGCGAAGCACCGCCTCGTGCCGTGCCTGCTCCCCTTTCTCATCCATATATACTGCTGACTGGAACGCAACGGGCGGATTTCCTTTCAAAAGCCCGCGTCCCGGCACAGTTGGCAGGCTGACGCCTGCGATCGGTCCGACCAGCGAAGCGTAATCGCCTTTTTCCGCCATCTGCAGCGTGATCGCTCCCTTGATCAGCTGCAGGAATTTATAGCTGATTCCCATCGAGGAATTCGCTGTAAAGACCAAAAAAATACCATAGGCCATCCCGTTCGCCGCCACATCTGTCAGAAGATCCAGCATCTCTATATACTGTTCAAGCAGCGATCCAAGGTGGTCGATCATGACGACCATGGCCGGCAGCTCCTTCGACACGGCTTCCCAGTATGCCGGGAGAGAATTCACTGCGTGCTTGAGGAATGCCTGCTTGCGCGCCTCCATTTCCTTCTTCAGGCGCATGGCAAACTTCTTCAGCTTCTCCTCCTCCTGGTTGAGAATCACCTCCCGCACATGCGGCATATCCGAGAATTCGCTCAGGCTCCAGTTTCCGGCGTCGACCACCGTGATCTGCACCGTCCTCGGCGTGTAGTGCAGGGCAAGGGACATCAGGATAGCCTTCAGCAGCATGGTTTTCCCTGACGAAGGCACGCCGAAAATTCCGAGATGCCCGGTCTCCAGGAAATCCAGGGAAAGCACACCCTGTTTCTGGCGCTCCGGAATATCATATTTTCCGACAGGAACGGATAGTCCCGGTCGTTCCTTTGGCCACTCCGTACCGTCGAATATGCCTGATACGCCAAGTTCCTGAAAAGTAAGCCACTTAGTAAGTTCCGGAAGCCACGGACCCGGCAGCTTTTTAATCCCCTGCTGAGCGCAGATCTCGTTCATATGCTTTATGACCGCCGTCAGCTCATCCATGTCGGACGTGTGCTTTTTCTTCTGTTTCTTCAGCAAATTGATCCGTTCTCCTGTCACGCCGACAACACGGATCTGATTTTCATTTTTCATTCCGCCGGACTGATTCCCGGTATATTCCGCCGCACTGTAAAAGGACTGGAAAAGTTCAAACAACTCATCCTCACCCACGCGGATATACGCACGTCCTGCCTGTGTGATTCTTGCCGCATCCGGCCGTTTGATCATCTCACGGCTGTCCGCAACATCCTGCACCTTCATGCAGACGCGGAAACGTGAATTGCTGTTGATCTGATCCGTCACCACGCCCGCAGGGCGCTGCGTCGCCAGCAAAAGATGAATCCCCAGCGAGCGGCCTACCGTAGCAACCGAATTGAGTTCAGTCATAAATTCCGGCTCTTCTTTTTTCATCTCCGCGAACTCGTCCGTGACAATGATCAGGTGAGGAAGCCGCTCTTTGGCAGCCCCATTCCGGTACGCTTCCTGATATTTGTCGATATTGTTCACCCCGCAAAGCCGGAAAAGCTCCTGCCTGCGCTTCAGCTCGCTCTTCAGCGAGACAAGAGAGCGGGAAATGTTTCGGTCGATGTTGGTGATCTTTCCTACCACGTGCGGCAGCGGTTCCATCAGATCTGACATTCCGCCGCCTTTGTAGTCGATAATCACAAAGTTCACATCATACGGGTGATAGTTTACCGCCATAGACAGAATCCATGTCTGCAGGAATTCGCTCTTTCCCGAACCGGTGGTGCCGGCGAGAAGTCCATGCGGTCCATGAGACTGCTCCCCGTTTCGAATGTCAAGGGAAAACGTCGCGCCGCCATCCATAATGCCAACCGGAGCGGCCAGCGTCCGGTATGGCTTGCTGTTCTCCCAGCGATCCAGTATATGCAAATCCTCCACGGTAACCGCGCCATAACCCTGCAGAAACGTAACTGCCGACGGAATGGACGCCCTGGCCTTTTTATCCTCAAGCTCGATCGCCGCCATATACCGTGCATATGTCTCCAGCTGGTGATGATGTACCGGTTCGTCCTGAACAAAGCAAGAGCGCTCGTCGTATTTGTCGCGCTCGTAAGCCTGCGGAGTATCGGTCAGGTCGATCAGATAGCGACAAGTCTGCGGAAGATCATACATGGATTCCGCCAGAAAAACGGTCGTGATTCCAAGCGCCGGATTGTTCGAAATCAAATCCTCATAAACCGTTTCCGGGAAAAGGAGTTCTCTTTGTTCTGCAATGACAAGATAATGAGGCAACACTGTCCGGCTGTCCTGTCTGTACGATTCCTGGCTCTCATTCTTTCGATGGCGTATCACCTCTGCCAGCAATTCACATACCGTGTGTCTCTGCTTCTGATCAAACGCGATATACCGCACCTGCCCCGTCTCATCCCATATATGCGGAAGCCAGCGCAGGGGTCCCCATACGTTTCTGGAGTCCTTGTCAAAAAGCCCGATTAGCCGCAGATCTTTGTAGCTGTGCTGTGCTGTCAGTTCGACCAGGATGCTGCGCAGAAGGTAGCACCGCCTCTCCTGCGAACCCACAATCCCGATTATCGGATATTCTCTCAGCGATACGCAGACAGGCGCATTGTCCACATACCGTGTCTCTTCGATGATCTGTCCGGACAGTTCTTCCAGCTCATCGTCAACGATATGAAATCCATCGGTATCCGCTCTGCTCTTCACCTCGACACAGAGCTTTATCTTCCCCGTGCCAAGTCTCGTGACCAGGAAATCAGA
Source organism: uncultured Lachnospiraceae bacterium (assembly GCA_947594085.1). GTDB lineage: Bacteria > Bacillota > Clostridia > Lachnospirales > Lachnospiraceae > Choladousia. Next base: position 13,803 of record CANQEB010000005.1, read on the forward strand.
ATCCGATGGCATCCGTTCCCAAAGATTCCTCCGCAGTTCCAAAGCGGTTTTCATGCACATTTCTGGACTTTGGTTCTCATAGCTGACAATTCTCCGCTGTACATCAGCCACCTTGCTGATCCGGGCTTTCTGATCGTCAATATAGGCCTGATAGCGCTCTTTGCGCAGCTGTTCATATTCTTCGAACTGCTTCTGCTCTTCTTTGCTCATCTTTCCGTACATTGCCATGCTTGCAACCGGAGAAAGCATTCCGGCGGCACGCGCAAGCAGAGCGGCAGGCGTAATCCCTCCTGTAGCCAGGGACGCCGCCATCATCGCCCCGGAGCTGATGAGATACATCAGATTGCCGTGTCTCCCTCCTGGCGCATGCGCCTGACCGGGCGCTCCAGACAGAATGATTGGTTCATGCGGTAACCGCTCTCTCGTTCTCGGGGAAAGATGATACAACAGTTCCGGCGCGCCATTATCCTTGACCGCTTTATTATTTTCATAATCGGTCACGGGCTTTGCATCCTGAGACCTCGGCTGCTTGCCAATTTTCTCGGAAAGCTTTAGCCCTCCGATCATATTGTCAAAATACAATTTTCCATTTTCTAACACGAAACGAAATGTATAAATGGAAAGTACATCACCAGATTTCATTACAGCTTTTGAAATACGCTTTCCATTCAAATACAGGTGATTGGTACTCCCCAGATCTTCTATATGAGCTTGTCCTGCTTCACAGGTTATTCGGAAATGGTTTCCGGATACAATTGGATAGGATAAGATGATATCATTACTCGGCTTTCTTCCGCAAAGTAGTTGTCCACTATATGGAAGTTCAAGGCTCTGACCCGACCTCCCCGATATTCTGGAAACATAAAGGACTGCATCAAGTTCCTTGCTCAGGCACATTAACTCATTGAGCGCCACACTCGAACCAGGAGCCGAAAGCGGTCTCTGTACCGCAATCATTACTTTGTCAGCATTAGCACGCAGCCAAAGCATATGCTCTTCCGCATTCGGGATTTGAATCTGATCCTTCTTATGCTTTCCGAACGAAACTTCCATTCCCTCTTTCAATTCTACATAGTACTCTCTTCCCATATAGCGGAATGCGACCGAAAATAGCATAAAATCCTCCTAAATATAATAAATTATAATTTCATTATACTAATTTATCTGGCAATGTAAACAATTAATTTCGTCTTCGCAATCCCTTTTTTGCATATTGTCACTATCATCTGTGCAAAAAGCAATCTATCGCTATACTAACAGAGAATTCATAAATTCAGGAAGCCGTTGTCCTTTCCGTCATATATCTGCGTCTTTTAAAAACACTTTTCCGAGAAGAATCTGCCTCCGGCGAGGCTGCTAACTTCCGCATCTTTTGTATGGTTATACGGCTTCCTGTCAACCTAGCAACACTACTCTTGTCAATAACTCTCGATCTCATCCTTCCAGGAATCGTCAACATCCGCCATCCTCTCGGAGCCGCGCATCTCCCGCACAACTCGTTCCACCGCAACATAATTCCTCCGCACGCCTGCGCCGTCATTCCTGTAGCGGACGGCCCTGTCTGCCTTGATGCCGAGTCTTCCTGCCTCGCTGACCGCGTCCATGTTTGCGCCCAGGAATAGAAACTCCCAACCATAACGTTCCTTCTGCCGCTCGATCATCCGCCTGATCTGCACATAATCATACGTGCGGCTGGCATTCTCCAGCCCATCCGTAATGATCACAAAAATCACCTTTTCCGCCCGCAGCTCATCCGGGAGATATTTCTGGACGTTCCCCAGCTTGTGGATCGTCTTTCCAAGAGCGTCAAGCAAAGCCGTAGCTCCGCGCACATAGTATTCCTGCCCGGTCAGCGGCCGAACCGCCTGGATCGGAAAACGATCGTGGATCAGTTCATAGCGATCATCGAACAGCACGGTCGTGACATTCGCCTCACCATCCTGTCCTTTCTGCTTCTCCAGCATACCGTTGAAGCCGCCGATGGTATCGCTCTCCAGCCCGCTCATAGAGCCGCTCCTATCCAGGATAAAAACCAGTTCTGTCAATCCTTTTCTCATAATTTTTTCCATCCTCTCTGTACTTGATATAGCAGCCTGATCCGGTATCCGTACCATTCCAGTCTCACCGCAGGCGTTCCTGCACGTCCTGGACCGCTGCCTGATGATCCTACTATAAAGGACCATGCGGCAAAAATGGTCGCATGGCAGGCGACATTTTTACAGTTGTCCCGGGAAATTCGAAATCCCGAACAATTCAACGCTGAGCAAAAAAAGAATACCTTCAGAATCACTCTCCCACAGAGGTTTCTGAAGATATTCTTATGTATGCCAGGTGCCGGTACCATTTCAGCAGAGGATCGGCTGATCGTATGCAAACAACATTTCGTTGATCTCGTAGATATCGTAGATGCGAGATTCGATAAAATACTGGACGATCACATCAAATTTGGAACTGTTCGAAAACACAAACCCGGCGCTCTGTAGCAGATCTCCCGTCTCCTCCAGCGTGAGTTCCAGGGCGACTGCGAACGCCAGAACCGTCTTCTTGCTTGGGCAGTACTGCGCATCGTTCCGTATCTTCGAAAAGTGTCTCCGGTCAATATTGGCTTTCTTATACACGTAGGAATCGCTCAGTCCCCTCTCATCGATCAGGCGAAGCAGCGTCTGCGAGAAGGACTCCTCCATCTGCCGCATCCGCTCTTCCAGACTTTTCTTCGGGGCGGGCAGCGAACCCAGAAACGTCTGCTCCTCATCCGCCGTGTCTTCGAAACGCTGTTCCTCTTCCATCCTGGCTCCAAGACACTGTTCCTCTTCCATCCTACTGCGAAGACGCTGTGCCTCCTGCAGCGCTGCGATCCTCCGGCCGCGCTGCGCCCCGGGATATCGCTCGTTCTTCTCCTCGACATAATGATCGTCAATATATTCGCGGATCTGATCGAACAACTTTTTGCTGACTGAGACGGAGTTGCGATCATACAGCACCAGATAGACAGTCATCTCATGCTCCATCAGAAAACTGCTGATCGCGTTCACGGCCACTTGCATCGCTGCCTCCTTGGGGAAACGGTAATTTCCCGCAGATAACAGTGGAAACGCAACGCTCTCCAGACGGTATTTCGCAGCGAGAAGCAGTGCATTCGTATAGGTACGGTTAAGCAGCTCTGCCTCTCCATGCGTCCCATCTTCCCATGCTGGACAGACCGCGTGGATGATGTACTTCACCGGAAGGCCAAACGCGGAAGTAATCACCGCTTCACCCAGCGCGCAGGATCCGATACGCGCACAGGCTTCAGCGAGCTGCTCTTCTCCCGCTGCCAGATAAATTGCACGGCTTGTCCCACTGCCTTGCACAAGCTGTGCGTTTGCCGGGTTGACGATCGCATCCGCTCGGACATTCACAATATCGTTTCTGACGAGTAACAAGGGCATAAAGACACCTTCCTTTCTTGTCGAAATTTCAAACATGATATTGTTTGACTTTTCTGATTTGTATGATATAGTATATGTCAGCAAGAATTTAACAGTTTGATTTTCACGAGAGGACATATTATATGAAGAGAGGAACCGTTGTCGGTATTGCCTTCGCTGTTCTGTCGATTGTTGTTCTGTTTTCACTCGCCGGATATCTGACCTGGCAATACCGCGATCAGCTGCTTCCTTCCCAGAATGAAAGTACCGAATCCGAAGCCAACGCTGTCATTCAGGCGCTTCGGGAGACGGCAGCAGGAGAAGAAGCGACAGAAAAAACACAAGAGGTACAGAAAGATGAGGCTGTTTCTGCCCCTGCTTTATCCGACTCGGCTATATCCGCGATCTGGGTCGGAGATTCCCGCACGCTTGGTATGCAGAAAGCCGTCGCCAACAGTGACGTGTACATAGGCGCTGAAGGCGAAGGCTATAAATGGTTTGTCGAGACTGGACTTGACGAGATGCGCGATGCGATCAAATCACACCCGAAGTCTGTAGTCGTACTGAATTTCGGCGTCAATGACTATGACAATCTGGACCGGTATATGGAGCTATATCAATCGCTGCCCGAAGAATATCCAGATACACATTTTTATTTCCTATCGGTAAATCCGATCGATCCGGAATTGTGCCACAACATTACAAATGAGGAAATCGCCGACTTCAACGGACACTTGCGCGATCTGTTCCCTGACACGTATCTGGACAGTTACACACAGATCAAAGCGAACGAGATCGTGACAATCGACGGAATACATTACTCGCAGGAGGATTATCGTTTTATCTATAATTACGCGGTTGAGCGGATCGCCCAAATCGAGCAAGACATTGCCTGAACCATTTTCGTCTGACACGCATCGTCTTTCTAAAAATGATAGTTTAACCGCAGTTTACGGTAAAATATGAGGCGCGATTTTACCATAGTTCGCAGCAAGATATAAGTGCGATTTTGCGCAGCTTACAGCAAAAAGTCCGCCATCACCATATTGCTCAGATCAAGTCCTCGCTGTGTCAGGGCAATCTGCCCATTCTTCCGTGACAGTAGTCCTCTGGCGCAGTTTTTCTCTATCACTTCACCATATATTATATCAACTGCAATCCCAAAGCGCTCCAGAAAGTCCCGTTCAGACACACCCTGCGTCATGCGCAGTCCGAGGAACATAAATTCCTCCATCCGGTCGTTTTCAGAAAGTGGCGCGATCTCCCGTCCGGAAAAATCCCCGGCCAGGTACGCCTGCATATTTTCCGGGTTCCGATATCGGACAAATACACGCTCTGCCTGCTCCGCCCCAAGCGCTGGTGATACCTGCTTTTCGCCCTGTACATGCCCGTTCATTCCAGATTCTTCATCGCAATACTCATTTCGAAGCTCCCGACTCAGTTCCAGCAGCGACGCGGCCCCAAGTCCGAAGCCCGCGTACTCTGCGCCGATCCAGTAGCCGATGTTGTGGCGACACTCATATCCGGGCAGCGCATAGTTGGAAATCTCATACCGCCGCATCCCTGCCGATGCAAGCATCTGCTCCGTGAGCCGGTACATTTCCCGTTCCTCGTCCTCGGAGGGAAGCTCTCGCGGCTGCTCCCCACGCTTCCGCCTCTCGGCGTCCTCATGGTAGCGCTCGTAAAAGGGCGTCCCTTCTTCTATGATCAGGCTGTACGCCGAAATATGCTCCGGCGCAAGCACAAGCACCTGCGCCAGCGTCCGCTTCCACGACTGTATAGTCTGTCCAGGCAATGCCGACATCAGATCGACATTGATATTCGCAAAGCCCACTTCCCGCGCTGCCTCATATGTTCTCAGGAAATCCTCCCATGTATGGATACGCCCGAGCACGGCAAGCTCCCGGTTATCCGCCGACTGCAGCCCCAGACTGAGCCGGTTGATCCCGGCCTCCCGATAGATTTGCAGCTTCCCGGCATCCGCCGTGCCCGGATTGCACTCGATCGTCACCTCCGCGTCTGCTTCCATCCGAAACTCCCGGCGCAAAAACTCCATCAGCCCCGCGATCCACTCCCCCGGCAAAATCGACGGCGTCCCGCCGCCGAAAAAGATCGAGCTGATTCGATACGCTTCCTTGTCTGGAAACGCTTCAATCTCCCGTTTCAGCGCGCGCAGATACGCCCCCTGCTGCTCCCACCCGGCCGGGGCGGACAAAAAATCACAATACGCGCACTTTCGCGCGCAGAACGGGATGTGCAAATACAGTTCCAGCTCTCTCATCCAATCGCAGCCTCCATTGATCTCACAGCACCTTCTTTTCCATATGCGCTATTCGTATTCTTCCAAAACTTCCCAGTGCCCGTTTTTGCTCGCCCCATGTCGGACTAATTTTCCCTCTGCTTTCAATTTTGCCAGAATCCTTTCCACCTGTCTGTCTGTCAAATTGAGCGTAGCCGCCAGCACCTTGGCGGTTAGCCTGTTATCCTGCCTGAGCAGTGCTACTATCTTTTCTGCATTTGTTCCGACATTTTCTCCGACATTTGCACCGACATATTCCCCGGCTTCCGTCAGTTTATTCTGACTTTCCACCACGGCTTTCAACGCATCCCGTATCACTTCCAGCATAAAAGTGACAAAAGGCGTCGACTCTCCTGCCTTGTTCGATGTATTGAGTGCTTTGTAGTAATCCTTCTGCTTTTCGTAGATCAGGCTTTCGATCGGCATCCATGCAAAGAACATTTTCCATTTCTGAAGGATAAGTGACTGCCACAGTCTTCCTGTGCGCCCGTTGCCGTCCGCAAAAGGATGAATAAACTCAAATTCATAATGGAAAATACAGGACTTCACTAGCGGATGGAGCTTCGACTTCTTCAGCCAATCGAAAAGCTGTTTCATCAGCTCCGGCACGTAATTTGCAGGCGTTCCGGCGTGTATTAACTGTTTTCCCGCATATACACCCACATTGCCGCTCCTGAAACGGCCTGCTTCCTTTACCAGTCCTTCCATCATGATTTTGTGTGCCAGCAGCAGATTCTTTATATTATAAGGATCAAGCGCCGATACCCTCTCGTACGCCTCGTAAGCATTCCTGACTTCTCTGATCTCCTGCGGTGGACCGAGCACTGTTTTGCCATCGATCACGTCTGTTACCTGCTCCAGTGTCAGCGTATTCTGCTCAATAGCAAGGGATGAATATATCGACCGGATTCTGCCTGCCCGACGCAGCTTCGGGTTAGCCCGTAATGCATCATAGGTTACAACTGCGCCGACCTGTTCGCCAATCTCGATTACCAGATTTGTAATTTCCTCCGTCATCGTAAAAGGCGGTATATAAGAATCACTCACAAAAGCACCTCCTCACTTTTAGCTCTATTGCAGATCAAAAGAATTTCTTTTTCTTAAAGTAAATGATCTCCGCCGTCACGATCACGACGACCACAAAGATCATGACAAAATAGCTGTACTCCCACTGCAGCTCCGGCATGTTAACGAAGTTCATGCCGTACCAGCCGGTCAGCAGCGACAGCGGGAAGAACACTGTGGTGATGATCGTAATGATCCCCATGATCCGGTTCTGGCGCGCGTCCTGCACCGACTGGAAGAGTTCGCGCAGTTGTGTCATATTCTCGCGCAAAAGCTGCACATAACTCTGCAGCCGCTCCGCACGGTAAGCAAAACGATCCCACTCCTGCTCGTTTTGGGCGATCGGCCGGCAGCCCTCGGACTGGAAAAACTCCCCGATCTCCCCCAGTTGCATATAGTAGGCGTTCAGCTCGGACAGTTTGTGTCTGCGCTGTGTCAGGGTTGCAAAAAATTCCTTCGCGATACCGGTCTCGACCTCCTCTTCCATCTGCTCGATCTCAAACTCAATGTGAAGAAGGTACAGCAAATCATCTTCCATCATCTGCTCCAGAATCGACACCAGAATCTGCGAAGGCGTGCCCGACTGCGGAAGCGTCGCCGCATGTTTGGAAAGCCATGCCTTAAGCTTTCCCTCACTCTCAATGAAAACGACAGACTGTTCGGTCAGATAATACGCAAATGTGAAGGCAGGCTCTTTTCCTTCCTTCTTCTGCGGGACCCGGATCGTACCGATCACGCAGTCCTTGTATGCCTCCGCCTTACAATAGCGGATTGCCCTGCTGAGACTGTGCATCAGCTCTCCATAATGCGCGAACTGATCCTTGCACTCCTGGAATTTCTCCAAACTCATCACAGTGCAGAGCGGAAACCTGGCCTGCTCTTTGCCCGGCTTCGCAGCCTGCCCGTTCATGTCAATCGCTGACATTTCATCTCTTTGAACATTGTTGCTTTCCGACGCCATACTGTCTCCTTTTCTTTCATGCTGTTTTTGGCTCGCAATCGATCCTGAACACCTGGATATCCAAAAGACCGGGAAAGAACCTGAATTCTCTCCCGGTATAGATCATTTTGCCTACTTCTTCAATTCATCGCTTTCCGGCTCCCGCCATTCATAGTTCCAGAGCTTCGCGCCAAAGAACATGCAGATCAGCACCCCTGCGACGCCGATCACAAAGAACAGAAAGGCCGCGCCGGAGCCCTTTCCAGACCCGAAAAGGGTCAGCCAAATGCCATCCGTCTGCGACGCCATGAATGGCTCAAAAACCTTGTCAACGAAAAAACCGCCCGCAAGGAAGCCTGCCGGTATCGTGAAAAACTGCAGCGTATTGCGGCAGGAGTAGACGCGTCCCTGCATATCGACCGGTATCGAACTGCGAAAGATCACGTCCATATTCGCGTTCATCAGCGGGATCACCACCCAGCCGAGCACCGCTCCGATACACCAGACAAGCGGTGTGCGCCCGAACGCGAGCAGAAAATTCTCCGTGCTCATTGAGAGAAAAAGCGTAAGGCAGATCACACGCACCCGATTCTTCGGCGCCGGGAGCATCGTGACGAACACGCTGCCCAAAAGCGTCGCGATACCGACGCTCGTATTGACGATCCCAAGCACCGTCTCTCCGCCGTTCGGCTTCGACAGAAGCATCGCCGGAAGCGCCGCGTCGTACATCGACGCCACCAGATTGATCGCCGCAAGAAACAGGATCAGATTCGTGATCAGCGGGTTGTGCTTCAGCCATGCAAGACCCGCCTTCGCGGATGTGAGCAGCTTCTCCTCCGCCTGCTTTGCCGTCTTGTCCTCCGGCACCTCGATGAACAGCAGAAGTGTCAAAAACGCAAGCGCAAACGTAAACAGATCGAAGACAATCACCACTTCGATCCCTCCGAACGCGAAAAACGCCGTCGCCAGGATCGGCGTCAGGATCGAGGTCAGCGACTGCGAAAAGGACCGCAGACCGCTCGTCTTCTGATAATACTCCTTCGGGATCAGAAGCGTCGCCGCCACCTCGCCCGCAGGCTGCTGGATCGTGTTCATCAAACCGTTCAGCGCGTTCAGCACATATAAATGTCCCGCGACAAGCAGATCCGTCCGGATCAGCCCGAACACGACGACCGTGCTCAGCGCCGCGATCAGATCGCAGACCAGCATCGTGCGCTTTTTGTTCCAACGGTCACTCAATGCGCCCGCAAAAATACTCATCGCTACATATGGTGCGTATGAGCAGACCGACAAAAGCGCGGTCCCGAGCGCGGAACCGGTACGCAGATACAGCCACAGCACCAGCGCGTAGCTTGTCATGCCGCTGCCGAGCTCCGAGAGCGACTGTGTGCTCCAGAGCAACAGATACGGCCTGAGACTCCCAAGCCCGGCTTTTCCTGCACCATTCTTTTCAATATTCTTTCCCGTATTCTCTTTTTTCATCATTGACTTTGCTCTTTTGATTTGATTTAGCGTTTCCTTTTTCAGTTACAAATCAAGATGCAAAGTCCGAGGACAGCTGCGGAACCGATTTCAGAATCTCCCTCCGAAATATCCGTCTTGTCATCCTCCATGCAGTGTCCTCAAACCTTGCATGGAGTGTAAGCAATGATCAACAGCACCTCTGTAAT